>NZ_JBIALK010000008.1:0-254593 GCF_042873275.1 Kitasatospora sp. NPDC004745
AGCCCCGCCCCTCCGCCGCCGGGGCCGGCTACGACCCGTCCTCCTCCAGCGCCTCCAACCAGGGCCCGAACAGCGAGGACCTGCTGAAGGCCGTCAACGACCGCCGCGCCGCCGTCGCCGCCTTCGACGGCGTCGACCCGGCGAGCGTGCCGGCCGACGCACTGACCGCCTCCGGCTCCGGCCTCGACCCGCACATCTCCGTGGCCTACGCCAAGGAGCAGGTCGACCGGGTCGCCAAGGCCCGCAACCTGCCGGTCGACAGGCTGAACCAGCTGGTCGACACGTACACCGAGGGCCGCTCGCTCGGCTTCCTCGGACAGGACGGCGTCAACGTCGTCCTGCTCAACAAGGCTCTCAGCGAGCAGAAGTGACACATCGTCACAGCATCGAGTGACCGGGCCGGCCCGGGCGCGGGAGAACGGCTCCCGCGCCCGGGCCGGTCGCACGCGTCCCCGCCCGCTCCCCGCCCGCTTCCCCGGACGGGACCAGACCGGCCTCCGCTCCCGACGGAAGGCACGCCCGGCCTTCCCTCCCGATGGAAAGAAGCAGCGCCCATGCCCCGCGACCTCACCCCCGGCACCGGCATCCGCGGTGGCCGGCTGAGGGTGTACCTCGGATCCGCGCCGGGGGTCGGCAAGACCTACCGGATGCTGGACGAGGCCCGGCGCAGACGCGAGCGCGGCGCCGACGTCGTGGTCGGGTACGTCGAGTGCCACGGGCGGTGCCACACGGAGGGCATGCTGGCCGGTCTGGAGGTGCTGCCCCGGGCCCGGCGCACCTACCGCGAGGCCGGGTTCGAGGAGATGGACCTCGACGCCGTGCTCGCCCGCCGCCCCGCCGTCGTGCTGGTCGACGAGCTGGCGCACACCAACATCCCCGGCGGCCGGAACGCCAAGCGCTGGCAGGACGTCGAGGAGATCCTGGCGGCCGGGATCGACGTCATCACCACCGTCAACGTCCAGCACCTGGAGTCGCTGAACGACGTCGTCCAGAAGATCACCGGGGTCCCGCAGCGCGAGACCGTCCCGGACGAGGTGGTCCGCCGGGCCGACCAGATCGAACTCGTCGACATGGCCCCGCAGGCACTGCGCCGGCGGATGGCCCACGGCAACGTCTACAAGGCCGAGAAGGTGGACGCCGCGCTCTCCAACTACTTCCGGGTCGGCAACCTCACCGCCCTGCGCGAACTCGCCCTGCTCTGGGTGGCCGGGCGGGTCGACGAGGGCCTGCGCGACTACCGTGCCAGCCACAACATCGACCGGGTCTGGGAGACCCGGGAGCGCGTCGTGGTCGCCCTCACCGGCGGCCCCGAGGGCGAGACCCTGATCCGCCGCGCCGCCCGGATCGCCGACCGGACCGCCGGGGGCGAGCTGCTCGCCGTCCACGTGACCAGGAGCGACGGCCTGGCCGGCGCCTCCTCCGGTGCGCTCGCCCAGCAGCGGCAACTGGTGGAGACCCTCGGCGGCAGCTATCACATGGTCGTCGGCGACGACATCCCCACCGCGCTGCTGGCCTTCGCCCGCGCCCACGACGCCACCCAGCTGGTGCTCGGCACCAGCCGCCGCGGCCGGGTCAACCGCTTCCTGACCGGCCCCGGTATCGGGGAGACCACCGTGGACGCCTCCGAGGACATCGACGTCCACATGGTCACCCACGCGTTCACCGGCCGCGGCCGGCTGCCCTCGCTCGGCCGCCGCCACTCCCGCCGCCGCACCGTCGCCGGCTACGCCGCCGGGTTCGCGCTGCCCTGGCTGCTGACCGCCGTGCTCTCCCAGGCGCACGAGAGCATCAACCTCACCACCGACGCGCTGATCTTCCAGCTCGGCGTGGTCATCGTCGCGCTGCTGGGCGGTGCCACCTCCGCCCTGCTGGCCGCGGTCACCGCCTCGCTGCTGCTCAACTACTACTTCATCCCGCCCATCCACACCCTGACCATCGGCGAGACCAACAACATCGTCGCCCTGGTGGTCTTCGCGGCCGTCGCACTCGCCGTCTCCACCGTCGTCGACCACGCCGGCCGGCTCACCAGCAGGGCCGCCCGCGCCACCGCCGAGGCCGAGACCCTCTCCACCCTGGCCGGCAGCGTGCTGCGCGGCGCCGACGCGCTGCCCGCCCTGCTGGAGAAGTCCCGGACGGCCTTCGGCATGCGGACGGTCGCCCTGCTCTCCCGGGCCGACGGCGAGGTGATCGCGCACTCCGGGGCCGGGCAGCCGGACGAGGACGGCGCCCCCGTCGAGACCACCGAGGTCCCGGTGGCCACGGACGCCCTGCTGGTCCTCACCGGCCGCCGGCTGCCCGCCGCCGACCAGCGGGTGCTGACCGCCTTCGCCGCCCACGCCGCCGCCGCCCTGGAACGCGAGCGGCTCGCCGTGGTCGCCGCCGAGGTCGAGCCGATCAAGGCCGCCGACCGGATGCGCACCGCCCTGCTCGCCGCCGTCAGCCACGACCTGCGCACCCCGCTCGCCGCCGCCCTCGCCTCGGTCGGCTCGCTGCGCAGCCCCGACGTCGAGTTCTCGCCCGAGGACCAGGCCGAACTCCTCGCCACCGCCGACGAATCACTGGTCAAACTCACCCGTCTGGTGGACAACCTGCTCGACATGAGCCGCCTCCAGGCCGGCGCCCTCACCCTGCACCTCACCGGGACCCACGTCGACGAGGTCCTGCCCCGGGCGCTCGACAGCCTCGCCGACCCGTACGCGCCGGTCCAGCCGCTCGACCTGGAGACCGCCCCGCCGGTGCTCGCCGACCCACCCCTGCTGGAGCGCGTCCTCGCCAACGTCATCACCAACGCGCTGCGCCACAACGCCCCCGGCGCACCCGTCCTGGTGACCGCCAGCCACCACGCCGACCAGGTGGAGATCCGGGTGATCGACCGCGGCCCCGGCATCGCGCCCGAGGACCGCGACCGGGTCTTCCTGCCCTTCCAGCGCCTCGGCGACACCGACAACACCACCGGCGTCGGCCTCGGCCTGGCCCTCTCCCGCGGCCTCGCCGAGGCCATGGGCGGCAGCCTGGAGGTCGAGGACACCCCCGGCGGCGGCACCACCATGCTGCTCACCCTGCCCGTCGCGACCGCGGAGGAGCCCGTCCATGAGTGAGATCCTGGTCGTCGACGACGAGCCGGCGCTGCTGCGCACCCTGCGGATCAACCTCAGCGCCCGGCGGTACGCCGTCCGCACCGCGGCCAGCGGGGGCGAGGCGCTGGACCGCGCCGCGCACCGCGCCCCGGACGCCGTGCTGCTCGACCTCGGCCTGCCGGACCTCGACGGCATGGACGTGCTGCGCGGCCTGCGCACCCGCAGTGCGGCGCCGATCATCGTGCTCTCCGGCCGGTCCGGCGCCGCCGACAAGGTGGGCGCCCTGGACGCGGGCGCCGACGACTACCTGACCAAGCCGTTCCTGATGGACGAGCTGCTGGCCCGGCTGCGGGCGGTGCTGCGCCGGCCGCCGGTCGGCGCCCCGCCGGGCCGGCCGGTGATCGGCGACCACACCGTCGACCTCACCGCCACCACGGTGACCGGCCCGCGCGGCCCGGTGCGGCTCACCCCGACCGAGTGGCGGATCCTCGCCCTGCTGGTGACCAACCCCGGCCGGCTGGTGCCCGGGCGGCAGATCCTGCGCGAGGTGTGGGGGCCGGCCCAGGAGGGGCGCGGCAACTACCTGCGGGTCTACCTGGCCGGGCTGCGCCGCAAGCTGGAGCGCGATCCGGCCCGGCCGCGGCACCTGATCACCGAGCCGGGGATCGGCTACCGGTACGAGCCCTGAGCCCTGAGCCCTGAGCCGGGAGCCGGGAGCTCTGAGCCCTGAGCCGGGCCGGGGCTGAGCCGGGAGCCCCGGGCCGGTCCGGTCCCGTCGCGTCAACGGCCCGTCAAGAGCGGTCCCGCGGGCGACAGGGGGGCGTCAAGGCCGGTCGGGGGCGGTGCTCCGTGGGCGTAGTGTCGGTGTCGACCGAGCGGGACCGGCTCCTATGTGGGGGAGGCCCGGGACCGCTCCAGCCGCCCGTCGAACGGCGGCCAGTAGTGGGGGAGGGGCGCGCAGCCAAGGCTGCGCGCCCCTTGGGCTTCCCCGGCTTCGCAGGCTTCCCCGGCTGCCCGGCCCCGGGGCCGCCGCCGGGCGGGATCCGCCCGACGGGATCCGCGGGACGGGCGCTAACCCCCTCCGGTGCTCCCCGACTGCCGGGGCAGCGCCAGCGCCACGGTGTCCGCGAACTCCCGTACCGCGCTGGTCCGGCTGACCACCCGTCCGCTGTGCACCACCAGCCGGCTGTGGCCGCCCGCGAGCGCCCCCGTCAGACTGTCCCCGCGCACCGCCAGCAGTTCCGCCGGGAACCCGGCGTCCACCCGGACCAGCGGCAGCCCCAGCGCGCTGCGGGCCTGGTTGGCCACCGCGTCGTACGCCGCGTCGGCGTCCAGCTCCCCGCTCGCCGCCAGCAGGTAGGCCGCCTCCAGCGGATCCGCCCGGCCGACCGGGTTGGACGGGTCCCGCAGCGCGCCGCTGCCCGCCGCCAGCGGCACCCGGGCCTCCACCAACTCCCGCAGCAGTCCTGGGCGCAGACCCGACGAGCGGCCCTCCAGTCCGGTGCAGCCGCCGTTCTGCGGCAGGCACACCACCCGCACCCCGCTGGTGGCCAGTGCCGCGGCGGCGCCCCGGGCCAGCGCCCCGCACGGGCCGAGCGTCACCCGGGGCCGCAGCGGGGCCAGCGCACCCGCCAGCCTGGCGAGTCGTGCGTGGTCCGCGGCCGTGGTGTGCAGGTCCACCGGGCAGTCCGCCTCCCGGGCGGCGTCCAGCAGCACCTGGACGTACCCGGCCGGGTCCGGATCCAGTTCGGGGCAGCCGCCGGCCGCGGTGGCGCCGAGTTTGAGCGCGTCGCGCAGCTGCGCCCGGCCGTCCGCGCCGGCCCGCCCGGTGAGCAGCCGGGGCATCGCCACCGCCTGGAGCTCGGCCAGGCCGCGCAGGGCCTGCCGCGCGGTGAGCACCGCCTCCAGCCGGCGCAGCCCGTGCACGTCGCCGATCCGGACGTGGGTGCGCTGGGCGGTGGCGCCGTAGCCGAGCGAGGTGAGCGCGGCCTCGGTGACCCGGCGGGTGAGGTCGGCGGGGGTGTCCGGAGGCGGGGCGGGCAGGGCGGCGGAGAAGGCGGTGTCGTAGTGGGCGTGCGCCTCGGCGGGGGCCGGCAGCAGCAGGTAGCCGGTGAGGTCGATCCGGGCGCCGGTGGTCACGGTGGGGGCGCCTGGCAGCGCGGGCAGCGGGCCGAGGCTGCCGACCGTGCCGACGGCCTGGATCCGGTCCCCGCTGATCCGGACGTCCACCACCCGGCCGTCCGCGAGCCGGGCGCCCGTGAGCAGGAGGACGGGGCCGTGCCCGAGCGGGTTGGCCGCCGGGCCGGGGCCGGAGTGCGGCCCGTCGGCGGCTGAGCTGTCCATCGCCGGCTCCTTCCCGCCCTGGCCCGTCCGGTCGGCCGGACCGTGCTGGTCCCGGGCCGTCCCGGTCAATGAGGGTCGAGCCTATGGCGCGAGGGCGCGGGGTGCCGGGAGGCGGGCAATAGTCGTATCGGGTCGGGCCGTGCGGCTCCGGGGCCGATCGAACGCGGGGCCTTGGATCGTTCGTCCGTGCACCTCGCCGACCTGCGGACTTCGCGTCGGGATACGGATTTCACCTCTGGGCGCGAAACGTGTAATCTCTTCCTCGTTCGCCCCTATAGCTCAGTCGGTAGAGCGTCTCCATGGTAAGGAGAAGGTCTGCGGTTCGATTCCGCATGGGGGCTCTGGTGAGAAGCAGTCAGCCTCGGCTGTGCTGCGGATCACCGTGGCGGTGTAGCTCAGTTGGTAGAGCAAGCGGCTCATAATCGCTGTGTCACCGGTTCAAGTCCGGTCACCGCTACCCCGCGTAGTCGGTCGGGAGATCGCACTCCCGGTCGGCTACTCTTGTTGTGTTCTTATTCGTTGTCCAAGGAAGGCACTCCCGTGGCTGCCACCGACGTCCGCCCGAAGATCACGCTGGCCTGCGTGGAGTGCAAGGAGCGGAACTACATCACCAAGAAGAACCGGCGTAACGACCCGGACCGTCTTGAGATGAAGAAGCACTGCCCCCGCTGCAACTCGCACACCGCGCACCGCGAGACCCGCTGACCCTCACGCAGGGCATCATCGGGCCTGTGTGAATTCAGGTCTTGAACTCCGGGCCGCATCCCTCCAGGGGGGTGCGGCCCGGAGCTTTTTCGTATCCACCCGCTTTTCGAGGAGCTGCCATGGCGCTCGACCCCTCCTTCATCGGGCGGACCTACCCGCCCACCGAGCCGTACGAGGTGGGCCGGGAGAAGATCCGCGAGTTCGCGATCGCGATCGGTGACGCCAACCCGGCGTTCACCGATCCGGCGGCGGCGAAGGCGCTGGGCCACTCGGACGTGATCGCCCCGCCGACCTTCCCGTTCGTGATCACCTACCGGGCGGCCTCCCAGGTGGTCGAGGACCCGGAGCTGGGCCTGGACTACAGCCGGGTGGTGCACGGGGACCAGAAGTTCGCCTACACCCGCCCGATCCTGGCGGGCGACCGGCTGACGGTCGCGGTGACCATCGACAACATCAAGTCGCTGGCGGGCAACGACGTGCTCACCGTGCGTGGCGAGGTGTCGGACGCGATCGGCGAGCACGTGGTGACGTCGGTCATGACGCTGGTGGCCCGGGCCGCCGACGAGGCGGGGGAGTGAGCACGATGGCGATCAGCTACGACGAGGTCGAGGTCGGCACCCAGCTGCCGGCGCAGTCCTTCCCGGTGACCCGCGACACCCTGGTGCGCTACGCGGGCGCCTCCGGGGACTTCAACCCGATCCACTGGAACGAGAGGTTCGCGCTGGAGGTCGGCCTGCCGGACGTCATCGCGCACGGCATGTTCACCATGGCCGAGGCGATCCGGGTGGTCACCGACTGGGTCGGCGACCCGGCCGCGGTGGTCGAGTACGGCGTCCGCTTCGTCCGTCCGGTCCCGGTGCCGAACGACGGGGTCGGCGCGGTGGTCGAGGTGTCGGCCAAGGTCGCCAAGCTGCTGGAGGGCCGCCGGGTGCAGGTCGACCTGCTGGCCACCACGGGCGGGCAGAAGGTCCTCGGGATGTCGAAGGCCGTCGTCCAGCTCGGCTGAGGCCGGGGCGCGGCACGGCCGCCCCCGTCCCGTCCGCCGCGACGGGGCCCGCCCGACGGGTTCCCGCCGCGGCCGCGGGCCTTGCCTGGATAGTGATTGGCCACTAACTTTGATCCCATGGCGAGGGCGAGCATGCGGATGAGTGCGGAGGAGCGGCGCGAGAGCGTCGTCCGTGCCGCGATGATCGAGTTCGCCAGGAGCGGCTACCGGGGGACGTCCACCGAGACGATCGCCCGCCGGGTGGGCGTCTCGCAGCCGTACCTGTTCCGGCTGTTCCCGGGCAAGCAGGCGATCTTCAAGGCCGCCGCCGACCGCTGCATCGAGGAGACCTGGCAGGTCTTCGACGAGGCGTCGGCCGGGTTGACCGGCGAGGCGGCCGGCGAGGCGATGTCCCGCGCGTACCTGGGGCTGGTCGAGGACCGCGAGCAGCTCATGATGCAGATGCAGCTCTACGTCTCGGTGTTCGCCGGTGACACCGCGGACGAGGACGAGATCGGCGAGGCCGCCCGGAAGGGCTGGCTGGACCTGTTCGACCGGATCAGGATCCGGCTGGGCGGCGACACCGACGAGGCGACCGCCTTCATGGCCTACGGCATGCTGATCAACACCCTGGTGGCGCTGGGGTTCCCGCGGGAGCACCGGATCTGGGACGGCTTCGGGCGGGGTGACGAGGGACACGCCGAAGGGTCGGGCGAGGAACACGCCGAGGGGTCGGACGAGGAACACGCCGAGGGGTCGGACGAGGAACACGCCGAGGGGTCGGACGAGGGGCCCGAGGGGCTGGTCGAGGGGCCGGCCGGGGAGCAGACCGAGTAGGACGCCGGGTGTCGGCCGTGCGGCGGAGTCCGTACGGCCCTCTTTCGGCCCGCAGAAGTTATTGATCAATAACTATCCAGAGTGAACTGGGGGAGTCATGTCGGAGAAAACGGAGGCGCCGGGCCTGGGCAGGCTCGGTGTCTGGACCCTGGTGATCACCAGCGTGGCGGGCTTCATGGCCAGCCTGGACAACCTGGTCGTCACCACCGCACTGCCCTCCATCCGGGAGGACCTCGGCGGCGGCCTGTCCGACCTGGAGTGGACGGTCAGCGCCTACACCCTGGCCTTCGCGGTCCTGCTGATGTTCGGCGCCGCGCTCGGCGACCGGTTCGGCCGGCGCCGGATCTTCCTGATCGGGCTCACGCTCTTCACGGTCGGCTCCGCCGCGGCGGCGCTGTCGCCGGGCATCGGCGCGCTCATCGCCGCCCGCGCCGTCCAGGGTGCCGGGGCCGCCGTCTCGATGCCGCTCACCCTCACGCTGCTCACCAACGCGGTGCCCGCGGCCAAGCGGGGCCTGGCCTTCGGCATCTGGGCGGGCGTCAACGGCCTCGCCATCGCCACCGGGCCGCTGGTCGGCGGCATGCTCACCGAGCACTTCTCCTGGCAGTGGATCTTCTGGGTGAACGTCCCGGTCGGCCTCGTCCTGGTGCCGCTCTCCGCCGTCAAGCTCCGGGAGAGCCGCGGCGCCAGCCCGGCGCTGGACGTGGCCGGCACCGTCCTGGTCAGCCTCGGCCTGTTCGGCGTCGTCCTCGGCCTGATCCGCGGCAACCCGGACGGCTGGACCAGCCCGCTGGTGCTGCTCTCGCTGGTCGCCGGCGTCCTGTCGCTGGCCGCCTTCGTGCTGTACGAGCAGCGCTGGGCGAAGCACCCGATGCTGCCGATGCGGCTGTTCCGCAGCCGGGCCTTCTCCGCGGTCAACGCCTCGGGCCTGCTGATGTTCCTCGGGATGTTCGGCTCGATCTTCCTGATCAGCCAGCACCTGCAGACCGTGGGCGGCTACAGCCCGCAGGAGGCCGGCATCCGGATGCTCCCGTGGACCGGCATGCCGCTGATCGTCGCCCCGATCGCGGGCATCCTCGCCGACCGCTTCGGCGGCCGCCCGATCGTGGTGACCGGGCTGCTCCTGCAGGGCCTCGGCCTGGCGCTGTACGCGGCGATCAACGGCGCGGCCACCGGCTACGACTACGCCTCCGAGGTCCCCGCCGTGGTGATCTGCGGCATCGGCATGTCGCTGTACTTCGCACCGACCGCCGCCCTGGTGATGGACAGCGTCGCTCCGGAGGAGCAGGGCATCGCCTCCGGCGCCAACAACGCGCTGCGCGAGGTCGGCGGCGCGCTCGGGGTGGCCGTCCTCTCGGCGGTGTTCTCGGCGCAGGGCGGCTACACCTCGGAGCAGTCCTTCGTCGACGGCCTGGTGCCCGCGCTGTACGTCGGCGCGGGGGTGGTCGTGGTGGCGGCGCTGTGCGCGATGCTCCTCCCGCGCCGGGTGAAGCCCGTCGCCTCCGCGGCGCCCGCCGGGGAGAACACCGCGGACACGAAGGCCGAGGCGGACGCGAAGCCCGAGCAGGCCGAGCAGACCGAGACCGCGAAGACCGCGAAGACCGCGAAGGCCGGCGAGCCCGCGGACGCCGGGGCCGCCGACCGGCCCGTCCCGGCCGAGGCCGCCCGCGGCTGAGCACCGGGTCCACCGGGGGGAAGGGGTGCCGGACGGCGCCCCCTCCCCCCGTACGCTGGTGGGCGTGCTGGTAGAAAACGACGCCCCCCTCGCCCCGCTGACCACGCTCCGGCTCGGCGGCCCGGCCCGCCGCCTGGTGACCGCCCACACCGACGACGAGGTGATCGCCGCCGTCCGCGCGGCCGACGCGGCCGGCGAGCCGCTGCTCGTCCTCGGCGGCGGGTCCAACCTGGTGATCGGCGACGCGGGCTTCCCCGGCACCGTGCTGCGGATCGCGACCACCGGCTTCGCCCTGGACGGCACGGTGCTGGAGCTGGCCGCCGGCGAGGTGTGGTCGGAGGCGGTCACCCGCGCGGTGCGCGATCACGGCCTGGCGGGCATCGAGTTCCTGGCCGGCATCCCCGGCTCGGCCGGCGCGACCCCGGTGCAGAACGTCGGCGCGTACGGCCAGGAGGTCGCCCAGTCGATCACCGAGGTGGTCGCCTACGACCGGACCGCCGACCGGGTGGTCACGCTCACCGGCGCCGAGTGCGGCTTCTCCTACCGGCACAGCCGCTTCAAGGCCGAGCCGGACCGCTACGTGGTGCTGCGGGTGCGCTTCGCCCTCGCCGACCACGGCGGCCTCTCCACCCCGGTCAAGTACGCCGAGGTGGCCGGGCACTTCGGCGTCGAGCAGGGCGAGCGGGTGCCGCTGGAGAAGGCCTACGAGGCGGTGCTGGGCCTGCGCGCCGGAAAGGGCATGGTGCTGGACCCGGCGGACCACGACACCTGGTCGGCCGGCTCCTTCTTCACCAACCCGGTGCTCACCGCGGCGCAGTACGAGTCCTTCCGGACCCGCCCGGGCACCGAGAACGCCCCCGCCTACCCGGCGCCGGAGGGCCGCACCAAGACCTCGGCCGCGTGGCTGATCGACCGGGCCGGCTTCGGCAAGGGCTACGGCGGCGGCCCCGCCACGCTCTCCACCAAGCACACCCTGGCCCTCACCAACCGGGGCTCGGCCACCGCCGAGGACCTCCTGGCGCTGGCCCGGGAGATCCGGGACGGGGTGCGGGAGGCCTTCGGGGTCGAGCTGGTGAACGAGCCGGTGATGGTCGGGGTCAGCCTGTAGCGCCGTGCGGGCCGGAGCCGTCCGCCAGCCAGGCGTCCACGTCCGCCAGCAGCTCCTTGCGGACGGCCTCCGGTGCGCACGAACCGCGCACCGACTGGCGGGCCAGCTCGGCCAGTTCGGCGTCGTCGAAGCCCAGGACCTCGCGGGCCAGGAGGTACTGGTCGGCCAGCCGGCTGCCGAACAGCAGCGGGTCGTCGGCGCCCAGGGCCAGTGGCACGCCGGCGTCGAAGAGCCTGCGCAGCGGGACGTCCTCGGGGCGCTCGTAGACGCCGAGCGAGACGTTCGAGGACGGGCAGACCTCGCAGGTGATCTGGCGGTCGGCGAGCCGGGCCATCAGCCGCGGGTCCTCGGCGGCGCGGACGCCGTGGCCGATCCGGCCGGCGCCCAGGTCGTCCAGGCAGTCCCGGACGGACTCCGGCCCGGCCAGCTCGCCGCCGTGCGGTGCGGCCAGCAGCCCGCCCTTGCGGGCGATCTCGAAGGCCCGGTCGAAGTCCCGGGCGAGTCCGCGGCGCTCGTCGTTGGAGAGGCCGAAGCCGACCACGCCGCGGTCGGCGTAGCGGACGGCGAGCCGGGCCAGGGTCCGGGCGTCCATCGGGGACTTCATCCGGTTCGCCGCGACCAGGACGCGGATGCCGGTGCCGGTGGCCGCGGCGGCCTGCTCCACGGCGTCCAGGATCAGTTCCAGTGCGGGGATCAGCCCGCCCAGCCGGGGCGCGTAGGAGGTCGGGTCGACCTGGATCTCCAGCCAGCGGGAGCCGTCGCGGCGCTCGTCCTCGGCGGTCTCCAGGACCAGCCGGCGGATGTCCTCCTCGTCCCGCAGCACCGAGCGGGCGGTGTCGTAGAGGCGCTGGAAGCGGAACCAGCCGCGTTCGTCGGTGGCCCGCAGTTTGGGCGGCTCGCCGGAGCTGAGTGCCTCCGGCAGCCGGACGCCGTGCTTGTCGGCCAGCTCCAGCAGGGTGGCGGGCCGCATCGAGCCGGTGAAGTGCAGGTGCAGGTGGGCCTTCGGGAGGCCCCTGACGTCTCGCGGGTTCAACAGGCGTTCCATTCGCCGATACTGCCGCATCGGGCCCCCCGACGGGAACCGCCCTCCTTCCGTCCCCCGAAGGGGTGAAGGAGGGCGGTCGCGGGTTGATCCCGTACCCGGGGCGACGTCAGTCGCGGGCCTCGCCGAGCAGCTTCTGCAGCCGGCCGATGCCCTCGGCCAGGTCGGCGTCGCCGAGCGCGTAGGAGAACCGCAGGTAGCCGGGGGTGCCGAAGGCCTCGCCCGGGACGGCCGCGACCTCGGCCTCGTCCAGGATCAGCGAGGCCAGCTCGCTGGAGCTCGCCGGGCGCTTGCCGCGGATCTCCTTGCCGAGCAGGCCCTTGACGGACGGGTAGACGTAGAACGCGCCCTCGGGCTCGGGGCAGTAGACGCCCTCGATCTCGTTGAGCATCCGCACGATGGTGCGGCGGCGGCGGTCGAAGGCGGTGCGCATCTCGTGCACGGCGGACAGGTCGCCGCTGACGGCGGCGATCGCGGCGCGCTGGGCGACGTTGGAGACGTTGGAGGTGGCGTGCGACTGCAGGTTGGTCGCGGCCTTGATGACGTCCTTGGGGCCGATCACCCAGCCCACCCGCCAGCCGGTCATCGCGTAGGTCTTGGCGACGCCGTTGACCACGATGCACTTGTCGGCCAGCTCGGGCAGCAGGGCCGGCAGCGAGGTGAAGGTCGCGTCGCCGTAGACCAGGTGCTCGTAGATCTCGTCGGTGAGCACCCAGAGGCCGTGCTCCAGCGCCCAGCGGCCGATCGCCTCGGCCTCGTCGCGGGTGTACACCGCGCCGGTCGGGTTGGACGGCGAGACGAAGAGCACGACCTTGGTGTTCTCGGTGCGGGCGGCCTCCAGCTGCTCGACCGAGACCTTGTAACCGGTGGTCTCGTCCGTCACGACCTCCACCGGGACACCGCCGGCCAGCTGGACCGACTCCGGGTAGGTGGTCCAGTACGGGGCCGGGACGATGACCTCGTCGCCCGGGTCCAGGATCGCCGCGAACGCCTCGTAGATCGCCTGCTTGCCGCCGTTGGTGACCAGGATCTGGGCGGCGTCCACCTCGTAGCCGGAGTCGCGCAGGGTCTTGGCGGCGATCGCGGACTTCAGCTCGGGCAGGCCGCCCGCCGGGGTGTAGCGGTGGTTCTTCGGGTCGCGGCAGGCCTCGACGGCCGCCTCGACGATGTAGTCCGGGGTCGGGAAGTCGGGCTCGCCGGCGCCGAAGCCGATCACCGGACGGCCGGCCGCCTTGAGGGCCTTGGCCTTGGCGTCCACGGCGAGGGTCGCGGACTCGGCGATCGCGCCGATCCGGGCGGAGACCCGGCGGTCGGCGGGGCGGATGGAACGGTCGGGCTGCGGGGTGGAAGCGCTCATGCCTGCATGGTCGCAGAACCGGCACGGGCCGGGGGGCGCGGTTTCACCATCCGTACCCGTCCGTCCACATGGCGGCGGACGCCGATCCGCCGGTGATCATGCGGGCATGCCGGACATATGCCGGGCAACCAGCGCACCCGGAAGAAGAGGTTCGACCAAACACCCCTCGACCACGTACACTCACTGCTCGACGGCCCGCCGAAAAGACCGGAGCTTCCACCACCTGTGCAGACAGTGGGGGGAGATGCGGTAGGTTGGTCGCTACGGAGCCACGAGGCACCGTAGGGCAATAGCTCAATTGGTAGAGCACCGGTCTCCAAAACCGGCGGTTGGGGGTTCAAGTCCCTCTTGCCCTGCTGCTTGATCCGCTTTCAGCCCGTTCGCTCCACAGAGCGAGCGGGCTTGATGCGGAGAGGGCACCGATCAGCACCGCTTAGCCGGACGCTCGTGCCCCATCGGGTACGTCTCGCTCGGCAGGACCCGGATTCAGGTGAGGACGAGTGACGGAGACCACGGGCTCCACCGCAACGCCTGAGAGCGGCAACCCCGAGGGTGCCGACGGCGCTGCCGAGACCACCTCTGGCGAGGGCGGCGACTCGCGTCGCGACCGCAAGCGCGCCGACAAGAAGTCGGGCAAGCGCGGCAAGAAGGGCCTGTTCGCCCGGATCGGGCTGTTCTACCGCCAGATCATCGCCGAACTGCGCAAGGTCGTCTGGCCGACGCGCAACGAGCTCACCAGCTACACGGCCGTCGTGGTCACGTTCGTCGTGGTCATGATGGCGATCGTGGCCGGACTGGACTACGGCTTCTCCAAGCTGAGCCTCTGGATCTTCGGCTGACCTGGCCGCCGCACCTTCGAAACAGCTTCCCGACCCGGGCCGATCCTCGGCCCGGGTCGTGCTGTCTGCGCCGGACGTACGCGGCCGCTACCGTTGACTCGGTACTGTTGAAGTCTCCGAGTCCTCGCCTGGCGCCCGTGTGAGCGGCAGCACGCCGGCGGCGGCCCCGGAGCGCGCCACCTTCACCATCTCCAGGAAAGAAGCAGCCACCGTGTCTGAGTCCCCCCTGTACGACGCCGACGAGACCGTCCGCGAGGCGGATGTCGCCGCCGAGCTGGACGCGGCCGAGCTGGCTGTCGACGCCGAGGCCGCCGAGCAGATCGTGGACGCCGCGGACGGCGACGAGGACGAGGTCGAGGCGTACGACGAGGCCGAGGCCGGCGAGCCCGCCGAGGAGGTCGCGCTGCACGTGGAGGGCGACGAGGAGCCCGCCGCCGACGAGGTCGTCGAGGTCGTCGAGGAGGAGACCGAGGAGGCCGAGGAGACCGAGGAGGCCGAGGAGGTCGACCCGGTCGCCAAGTTCCGCGAGGACCTGCGCTTCATGCCGGGCGAGTGGTACGTGATCCACACCTACGCCGGCTACGAGAACCGGGTGAAGCAGAACCTGGAGCAGCGCGCCGTCTCGCTGAACGTCGAGGAGTACATCTTCCAGGCCGAGGTGCCGCAGGAGGAGGTCGTCCAGATCAAGAACGGCGACCGCAAGACCATCCGCCAGAACAAGCTCCCCGGCTACGTCCTGGTGCGCATGGACCTCACCCCGGAGTCCTGGGGCGTCGTGCGCAACACCCCCGGTGTCACCGGCTTCGTCGGCAACGCCTACGACCCGTACCCGCTGACCCTGGACGAGGTCGTCAAGATGCTCGCCCCGGACGTCGAGCGCCAGGCGGCCAAGGAGGCCGGCAAGCCCTCGCCGGTCAAGCCGAGCGAGATCCAGGTGCTGGACTTCGAGGTCGGCGACTCGGTCACCGTCACCGACGGGCCGTTCGCGACCCTGCAGGCGACCATCAACGAGATCAACCCCGACTCGAAGAAGGTCAAGGGCCTCGTCGAGATCTTCGGCCGGGAGACCCCGGTCGAGCTCTCCTTCGACCAGATCCAGAAGAACTAGTCCCCACGCTCTTCGGATCCGGGGCGGGGCCGAGCGCCCCGCCCCGGATCCGTTTTGGTCCAGCGGCGCATCCGCGTTAGCCTGGTCCGATGTGTGTGCTGGCGGCCGGGTGTCGCCCCGGTTCCGCACGCACCAGCAATCACCTCTCGGAAGGACCCGGAGAGACATGCCTCCCAAGAAGAAGAAGGTCACGGGGCTTATCAAGCTCCAGATCAACGCCGGTGCGGCCAACCCGGCGCCGCCGGTCGGCCCCGCGCTGGGCCAGCACGGCGTCAACATCATGGAGTTCTGCAAGGCCTACAACGCTGCGACCGAGTCGCAGCGCGGCATGATCGTGCCGGTGGAGATCACGGTCTACGACGACCGTTCCTTCACCTTCATCACGAAGACGCCGCCGGCCGCGCGCCTCATCCTGAAGGCCGCCGGTATCGACAAGGGCTCGGCCGAGCCGCACAAGACCAAGGTCGCGAAGCTCACCAGCGCCCAGGTCCGCGAGATCGCCACGACCAAGATGCCCGACCTGAACGCCAACGACCTGGACGCGGCGGAGAAGATCATCGCCGGCACCGCCCGGTCGATGGGCATCACCGTCGAGGGCTGATCAGCCCTTCTCGTCCCTGTGGTAGGGCCTGCGCAGGCCCGTGACACCACGACTCCCATCACCATTCAGGAGCAGCAGTGAAGCGCAGCAAGGCTCTGAAGGCCGCGGACGCCCAGGTGGACCGCGAGCGCCTTTACGCCCCCCTCGAGGCCATCCGCCTCGCCAAGGCGACCAGCACCACCAAGTTCGACGGCACCGTCGAGGTCGCCATGCGTCTGGGCGTCGACCCGCGCAAGGCCGACCAGATGGTCCGCAGCACCGTGATCCTCCCGCACGGCACCGGTAAGACCGCCCGGGTCCTGGTCTTCGCGACCGGCGACCGTGCCGAGGCCGCGCGTGCTGCCGGCGCCGACATCGTCGGCTCCGACGAGCTCATCGACGAGGTCGCCAAGGGCCGCCTCGACTTCGACGCCGTCGTCGCCACCCCGGACCTCATGGGCAAGGTCGGCCGCCTGGGCCGCGTGCTCGGTCCCCGTGGTCTGATGCCGAACCCGAAGACCGGCACCGTGACCCCGGACGTCGCCAAGGCTGTCAACGACATCAAGGGCGGCAAGATCGAGTTCCGCGTCGACAAGCACTCGAACCTGCACTTCATCATCGGTAAGGTCTCCTTCACCGACGAGCAGCTGGTCGAGAACTACGCCGCCGCGCTGGACGAGGTGCTCCGCGCCAAGCCGTCCGCCGCCAAGGGCCGCTACATCAAGAAGACCGCGGTCAGCACCACCATCGGCCCGGGTGTCCCGGTCGACCCGAACCGCACCCGCAACCTCCTCGTCGAGGAGGACCCGGCCGCGGTCTGAGCCTCCCGGCTCTGAAGCAGTCCGTCACGGCGGGCCCGCACCCCTTCACGGGGGTGCGGGCCCGCCGTCGTTTCCGGATGGTGACCTCACCGGATGGGAACGTGTGACCGAGTCGTCGTACGCTCTGCCGGTCAGCTCATGTGCAGAACGTGTGACCGTCGGAGCGTGCCGTGCCGCCCACCCCCCGCCCCGCCCTCCTGGCGGCGGCCCTCCTGCTGCTCGGCGCCACCACGGGCTGCAGCCTGCTCGCCGTCCAGGACACCCGGACCCCCGGCGGCGCGGCCGCGCCCGTGCCGCCCCGGCAGGTGGTGCTCACCGCGGCCCAGGCGCTGGACGACGTCGGCGGCGCCCGGATCGACGTGGTCGAGGAGGGCCCCGACGGCCGGCGCACCGCCACCGGCACGCTCTCCTGGGGCGCCAGGGACGAGGCCGCGCTGACCGTCACCGACGAGCGGGGCGCCGGGCAGCTGACCGTCCGCGACGGTGCGCTCGACCTCGCCTACCAGGGCGCCCCGCCCCGGCACGCCGACCGGGACACCGCGGAGTCGCTGGACCCGCGGGCGGCGGACGCGGCGCCGGGCGGCTACGCGGGCGGCTGGATGACCGGGTTGATCACCAACCCGGGCAGCCGCGCCTACACGATGGCGCAGACCGGCAAGCTCGGCTCGCTCGGCGGCGAGCAGCTGGCCGGGGTCACCGTCGCGCACTACCGGGGCTCCGCGACGGTGGCCGAGTACTTCGCCGCGGACGGGGAGCTGGCCCCCGGCCGGCTGGCCGCGGTGGTCGACTGGTACCACCGGCGGGGTGTCCAGGCGATCGGCTACGACGTCTGGGTCGGCCCCGGCGAGCAGTTGCTGAAGCTCCGTGAGACGGTCCGCGGCAGCGCGGGAACCACGGTGACCACGACGGATGTCTCAGCTCTCGCGGCGGGGGACGCGACCCCTCCCGCGGGTACCTAGGGGAGGGGGACAAACCGGTGCATGGGGGCTCTGGCGATCCGTTAGAGTCCCGGATGAGAAGAAGCTGAAAATCTGCTCTTCTCTGGATCGTTGGGATCCTCAAGGGGGGAACCATGCCTGGAACCCGCAAGGCCGCAGTCGCCGTCGTCCTCGCCGCTCTGGCGCTGACCGCGACCGCCTGCAACAACAACGACGACAAGACCGCCGCGCCCGCGCCGACCACCGCGGCCGCGCAGCCGACCACCGCCGCCGCCGCGGCGACGCCGTCGGCCGCCGCGCCGAGCACCCCGAGCGCACCGCCCGCGAAGGTCACCCCGGTGGTCTTCCTGGAGCAGGTGACCCAGAAGACCAGCGCCGCCAAGTCGGCCAAGATCGACGAGTCGATCGTGTTCGGCGAGGTCACCATGAAGGGCAAGGGCGCGGTCTCCTGGGCCGACGGCCTCCGGGGCGACATCACGATGGACATGTCCGGCTCACCGCTGGGCAAGGCCATCACGCCGCTGACCGGCAGCCAGTCCGCGCCGTACCGCTTCACCAAGGACGCGATGTACCTGCGCCTCGGCGGCAACGTGGTCGACGCCCTCGGCGGCCGGCACTGGCTGCGGTACAGCATGGCCGACCAGGCCAAGACCACCGGCGGCGCGAGCGACCAGCTCAAGAGCGCCGACCCGGTCCAGGGCGTCCGCACGCTGATCGCCTCCGGCAAGGTGACCGAGGTCGGCCAGGAGTCGGTGAACGGCAAGGCCGCCACCCACTACACCGGCGAGCTCAGCGCCACCGACATCGCCGCCGCCACCGGCAAGGGGCTGACCCAGGAGCAGGCGGACCAGATCAAGCAGAACCTGGACACCGCCGGCATCACCAGCGAGCAGGTCGACGTCTGGGTCGACGCCGACCAGCTGGTGGTCAAGCGCACCGAGCAGGCCGACACCAAGGCCGGCCCGTTCAAGGCCACCGTCACCTACTCGGACTACGGCACCCCGGTCACCACGACCGCGCCGGACCCGTCCGACACGGTGGACCAGGCCGAACTCGCCAAGCTCGGCAAGGGGGGCGCCACCAGCTGACCCCGGCCCGGGTGGCAAGGTGGCCGGAGACGAAGGCCGCCGACACGGCGCCCGGGCGAGGAGGGATCGGACGATGGCGGGACGACAGCGGCTGGCGGCACTCGCCGCCGTCGTCCTGTTGGCGACCGGGCTGACCGGATGCGGCGGCGGTGAGGACGCACCGCCCACGCCCTCCGGCAGCCCGAGTCCGACCGCCTCCGCGTCGCCGACCGGGCCGGCCAAGCCCACCGACCGGTCGCCGCACGGGGTGCTGCTCTCCGCGCAGCTGGCCGTGCAGACCGCCCGCCGGGCCAAGGTCAGCTACCGGCTGGGTGCGGACGCCGGGGCCGGGCCGCTCTTCTGGCAGCCCAAGACGGCGCTCCAGATCAAGCGCTCCACCCCCTCGGGGGCCGAGCAGCTGATCGTCGTGGACACCGTCGCGTACCAGGGCGGCGACGCCGCCACCGCGGCCCGCCAGGGCGGCCGGCACTGGGAGCGGTTCGCCGTCCCGGCGGACCAGGACGGCCACAAGGAGGTCCCCTACGCGGGCCTGATCGACCTGCTGAACCCGGTCGAGGCGCTGGCCGCCGCCACCGCCGACGGCGCGGACGCCCAGTTCGTCGCGGAGGAGAAGTACGAGGACTCGACGGTCGAGCACTACCGGGTCGTCACCACCGCCGAGCGCTACGCGGCCGCCCAGACCCAGCTGACCCAGGCCCGCCGCGACGGCCTGCGGGCCGCGCTGGCCCCCGGCGGCTCGCTCTCGCTCACCCTGGACCTCTGGCTCAACGACAAGGACCAGCTGGTCAAGCTCCAGCGCACCGGCAGCGGGGACAGCGGCCGGGCGGACGACTCGGTGGTCTACTCCGACTTCGCCGGCCCGCTGCTCTCGGTGCAGGCCCCGGCCGAGACGGACACCGTGGACACCGGGACCCGGACGGTCTCCCCGCTGGCCCGCTGAGCCCGGAGGGCCCTGCGGGCACCGCCCCGGGCCGGTCGGTCGGGGGCGATTTGCCCCGGACGGGCGCGTCCGGTTAATGTTGCCGAAGCCAAAGACCGCTGGTTGTCACCATGCGCCCCCAGGGGAGCGGGTGGCCGAAGGATCTGCGCCTCGTGCGCAGGCAGCCCGCGCAGGTGTGTCTGGAGCTTCGACTTCCGGGTCCGCGTTCGCGCGATCGCCCGTCGAGGTCGTCACGAGCCCCGTGCGCCTGCGCACCGGGGCTCATCTGCTTTTCCGCAGGAGCTTTCCTTCCGTCCGGCCGGTTCGAGGTGTGAATGGTCGACTTTCGCGGTCGGCCGGACTTCGACATCACGGAAGGAGGCGTAAGCCTATGGCAAGGCCCGACAAGGCTGCTGCCGTCGCCGAGATCACGGACAAGTTCCGTGGCTCCTCCGCGGCGCTGCTGACCGAGTACCGCGGTCTCTCGGTGAAGCAGGTCAAGACCCTGCGTCGCTCGCTCGGCGAGAACGCCGAGTACGCCGTGGTGAAGAACACGCTGACCAAGATCGCGGCCAATGAGGCCGGGATCTCCGAGCTCGACGACCTGTTCAACGGTCCGACGGCTGTCGCCTTCGTCACCGGTGACCCGGTGGAGTCGGCGAAGGCTCTGCGTGACTTCGCCAAGGAGAACCCCGCTCTCATCATCAAGGGCGGTGTCCTTGACGGTAAGGCGCTGTCCGCCGATGAGATCAAGAAGCTCGCGGACCTCGAGTCCCGCGAGGTGCTGCTCGCCAAGCTGGCGGGTGCCCTGAAGGCCAAGCAGTCCCAGGCTGCCGCGCTCTTCCAGGCCCTGCCGTCGAAGCTCGTCCGCACTGTGGACGCGCTGCGCGACAAGGTCGAGCAGGGCGGTGCCGGTACGCCGGCTCCCGCCGCCGAGGACGAGGCCGCCGAGTAGTTCGGCAGGCTCACGCCTCGCTGCGGGCCCGTGCCCGCCCAACCCGTACATACGGCACCACCTGCCGATTTAGTGGAAGGACGCCATCATGGCGAAGCTGACCCAGGACGAGCTGCTCGCGCAGTTCGAGGAGCTCACCCTCATCGAGCTCGCCGCCTTCGTGAAGGCCTTCGAGGACAAGTTCGACGTCACCGCCGCTGCCCCGGTCGCCGTGGCCGGCGTTGCCGCCGCCGGTGCCCCGGCCGAGGCCGTCGAGGAGCAGGACGAGTTCGACGTCATCCTCGAGGGCGCTGGCGACAAGAAGATCCAGGTCATCAAGGAGGTGCGCACCCTGACCTCCCTCGGCCTGAAGGAGGCCAAGGACCTCGTTGACACCGCTGGTGCCAAGGTCCTGGAGAAGGTTGCCAAGGACGTTGCCGAGAAGGCCAAGGCCGCCCTCGAGGGTGCCGGCGCCAAGGTCACCGTCAAGTGACTCCTCGCCAGCCGTAGTCGGCTGGTGGGTACCCCCTGAGCCCCTTGCGGGCTGAGGGCGCCCGAGGCCGGGCCGATCACCCTTGCGGGTGGTCGGCCCGGCCTTTTCGCGTTCCCGGCCCCACCGGGCCCCGCGGCGCCGGGCCACCGGTCCGGCCGAGAGTCCACTCGGCACCGTCGGTGCCGGGGGGTATGGTGATCACCGTCATCGGCGGTGGCCCCCACCACGGCTTCTGTAACGCCGGGGGGCGTCCGACCGATGAAGGGGTCGAGGCCCGCCCCGCCGGCGGGCCCTTGACGAACCCGGCGCGGCGCGCGATTCTCAAGGCGCGAGTCCGCCCGGTTGGTTCGCCGCTGGATGCATAACCAGTGGCTCCGGCGGGAAATGACTCCACGTGAGTTATGGGGCCCGGGCAGTGCCCGGGCCGGTGCAGTACCCGGTGGTCGTTCGCGGCCGCCGGCTACCGGGAGGAGTCTCCGATTCGGTTTCCGAATCAGAGCTGGACAGCAGTGTGCCTTTTGGCTACACTGTCCCTTTGCGCTGCCTGTTAGCTGCTCCGTGACTCGTCGCCCGGAGTTTGCGTTGCCCTGAAGGGGTCTGGCATCGCCTCCGCAAAGCGGCTCTGACCTGGGGTTTCGATCCCCGGCGGAGGCCAGTGGCGAGGGAGGCGGGACCAAGCCCAAGCAGGCCCGGCTGGTACGCGCGTAGTGAGCTCCGAGCCCTCGGAAGGACCCCCCTCTTGGCCGCGCCGCGCAACGCCTCGAACAATTCCGCCGCATCCACCGCCCCGCTCCGCGTCTCGTTCGCGAAGATCAAGGAGCCCCTCGAGGTCCCCAACCTCCTCGCCCTGCAGACCGAGAGCTTTGACTGGCTGCTCGGCAACGCGGCCTGGAAGTCCCGGGTCGAGGAGGCGCTGGAGAACGGTCTGGACGTCCCCACCAAGTCCGGTCTGGAGGAGATCTTCGAGGAGATCTCCCCGATCGAGGACTTCAGTGGGTCGATGTCGCTGACCTTCCGCGACCACCGTTTCGAGCCGCCGAAGAACTCCATTGACGAGTGCAAGGACCGCGACTTCACGTTCGCGGCCCCGCTCTTCGTCACGGCCGAGTTCACCAACAACGAGACCGGTGAGATCAAGTCTCAGACGGTCTTCATGGGCGACTTCCCGCTCATGACCCACAAGGGCACGTTCGTGATCAACGGCACCGAGCGTGTCGTCGTGTCGCAGCTGGTCCGCTCCCCGGGTGTGTACTTCGACTCCACCCTGGACAAGGTGTCCGACAAGGACATCTACTCCTGCAAGGTCATCCCCTCGCGTGGTGCCTGGCTGGAGATGGAGATCGACAAGCGCGACATGGTCGGCGTCCGCATCGACCGCAAGCGCAAGCAGTCCGTCACCGTGCTGCTCAAGGCGCTCGGCTGGACCAACGAGATGATTCTCGAGGAGTTCGGCGAGTACGAGTCCATGCGCAACACCCTGGAGAAGGACCACACCCAGGGCCAGGACGACGCGCTGCTGGACATCTACCGCAAGCTGCGCCCCGGCGAGCCGCCGACGCGCGAGGCCGCGCAGACGCTTCTGGAGAACCTGTACTTCAACCCGAAGCGCTACGACCTCGCGAAGGTCGGCCGCTACAAGGTGAACCGGAAGCTGGGCAACGCCGAGTCGCTGGACTCCGGCGTGCTCACCGAGCCCGACATCATCGGTGCGATCAAGTACCTGGTGAAGCTGCACGCCGGTGAGACCGAGTGGAACGACGAGACCGGCCGCGACATCGTGGTCGAGGTCGACGACATCGACCACTTCGGCAACCGCCGCCTGCGCAACGTCGGCGAGCTCATCCAGAACCAGGTCCGTACGGGTCTCGCCCGCATGGAGCGCGTCGTGCGCGAGCGCATGACCACCCAGGACGTCGAGGCGATCACGCCGCAGACCCTGATCAACATCCGGCCGGTCGTCGCCTCCATCAAGGAGTTCTTCGGCACCAGCCAGCTGTCGCAGTTCATGGACCAGACGAACCCGCTGTCGGGCCTGACCCACAAGCGCCGTCTGTCCGCCCTCGGTCCCGGTGGTCTCTCCCGTGAGCGCGCCGGCTTCGAGGTCCGTGACGTGCACCCCTCGCACTACGGCCGCATGTGTCCGATCGAGACCCCGGAAGGCCCGAACATCGGTCTGATCGGGTCGCTGGCCTCGTACGGCCGGGTCAACGCCTTCGGCTTCATCGAGACCCCGTACCGCAAGGTCGTCGACGGTGTCGTCACCGAGAAGGTGGACTACCTCACCGCCGACGAGGAGGACCGCTACGTCATCGCCCAGGCGAACGCGCCGCTGACCGCGGACCTGCACTTCGCCGAGCCGCGCGTCCTGGTCCGCCGCCGTGGCGGCGAGATCGACTACATCCCCGGCACCGAGATCGACTACATGGACGTCTCGCCGCGCCAGATGGTGTCGGTCGCGACCGCCATGATCCCGTTCCTCGAGCACGACGACGCCAACCGCGCGCTCATGGGCTCGAACATGATGCGCCAGGCGGTGCCGCTGCTGAAGAGCGAGGCTCCGCTGGTCGGCACCGGCATGGAGTACCGCTGCGCCGTCGACGCCGCGGACGTCATCACCGCCGAGAAGGCCGGTGTCGTCCAGGAGGTCTCGGCCGACTACGTCACCGTGGCCAACGACGACGGCACGTACACCACGTACCGCGCCGCCAAGTTCACCCGCTCGAACCAGGGCACCGCCTTCAACCAGAAGGTGCTCGTGGACGAGGGCGCCCGGGTCGAGTCCGGCCAGGTCCTGGCCGACGGCCCGTGCACCGACGAGGGCGAGATGGCCCTCGGCAAGAACCTGCTCGTGGCGTTCATGTCGTGGGAGGGTCACAACTACGAGGACGCGATCATCCTGTCGCAGCGCCTCGTGCAGGACGACGTCCTCTCCTCGATCCACATCGAGGAGCACGAGGTCGACGCCCGTGACACCAAGCTCGGCCCCGAGGAGATCACCCGGGACATCCCGAACGTCTCCGAGGAGGTCCTCGCCGACCTCGACGAGCGCGGCATCATCCGCATCGGCGCCGACGTCGTCACCGGCGACATCCTGGTCGGCAAGGTCACCCCGAAGGGTGAGACCGAGCTGACCCCGGAGGAGCGCCTGCTCCGCGCGATCTTCGGTGAGAAGGCCCGTGAGGTCCGCGACACCTCGCTGAAGGTGCCGCACGGTGAGTCCGGCAAGGTCATCGGCGTCCGCGTCTTCGACCGCGAGGAGGGCGACGAGCTGCCCCCCGGCGTGAACCAGCTGGTCCGCGTCTACGTGGCCCAGAAGCGCAAGATCACCAACGGTGACAAGCTCGCCGGCCGCCACGGCAACAAGGGTGTCATCTCCAAGATCCTCCCGGTCGAGGACATGCCGTTCCTCGAGGACGGCACCCCGGTCGACATCATCCTCAACCCGCTGGGTGTCCCGTCCCGAATGAACCCGGGACAGGTCCTGGAGATCCACCTCGGGTGGCTCGCCAAGCAGGGTTGGGACGTCTCCGGCCTCGCCGACGAGTGGGCCCAGCGCCTGCAGGCGATCGGCGCCGACACCGTCCAGGGCGGCACCAACCTCGCCACCCCGGTCTTCGACGGCGCCCGCGAGGACGAGATCACCGGTCTGCTGGACAACACCACCCTCACCCGTGACGGTGAGCGCCTGGTGAACTCCACCGGCAAGGCCCGCCTGTTCGACGGCCGCTCCGGCGAGCCGTTCCCGATGCCGGTCTCGGTCGGCTACATGTACATCCTCAAGCTGCACCACCTGGTCGACGACAAGCTGCACGCCCGCTCGACCGGCCCGTACTCGATGATCACCCAGCAGCCGCTCGGTGGTAAGGCGCAGTTCGGTGGTCAGCGCTTCGGTGAGATGGAGGTGTGGGCCCTCGAGGCGTACGGCGCGGCCTACGCGCTGCAGGAGCTGCTCACCATCAAGTCCGACGACGTGCTCGGCCGCGTGAAGGTCTACGAGGCCATCGTCAAGGGCGAGAACATCCCCGAGCCCGGCATTCCCGAGTCCTTCAAGGTCCTCATCAAGGAAATGCAGTCGCTCTGCCTCAACGTGGAGGTGCTGTCCTCGGACGGCCAGTCCATCGAGATGCGGGACTCCGACGAGGACGTGTTCCGCGCCGCCGAGGAGCTCGGCATCGACCTGTCCCGGCGCGAGCCGAGCAGCGTCGAAGAGGTCTGACGGAGGTGGGGCCGGCTGCCCGCGCAGCCGGCCCACCCCCAGGCCCCCCTCAGACCACATGAACGACTCTCGACTTACGAAAGAGGGCTTGACGACCAGTGCTTGACGTCAACTTCTTCGACGAGCTCCGCATCGGCCTGGCCACCGCCGACGACATCCGCCAGTGGTCGCACGGCGAGGTCAAGAAGCCGGAGACCATCAACTACCGCACCCTGAAGCCCGAAAAGGACGGACTCTTCTGCGAGAAGATCTTCGGCCCCACCCGGGACTGGGAGTGCTACTGCGGTAAGTACAAGCGCGTCCGCTTCAAGGGCATCATCTGCGAGCGCTGCGGCGTCGAGGTGACCCGCGCCAAGGTGCGCCGCGAGCGGATGGGCCACATCGAGCTGGCCGCCCCGGTCACCCACATCTGGTACTTCAAGGGTGTCCCGTCCCGCCTGGGCTACCTGCTGGACCTGGCGCCGAAGGACCTCGAGAAGGTCATCTACTTCGCCGCCTACATGATCACCTGGGTCGACGACGAGCGCCGCCAGCGCGACCTGCCGTCCCTGGAGGCGCACGTCTCGGTCGAGCGCCAGCAGATCGAGAACCGCCGCGACTCCGACCTCGAGGCCCGCGCCAAGAAGGCCGAGACCGACCTCGCCGAGCTGGAGGCCGAGGGCGCCAAGGCCGACGTGCGCCGCAAGGTGCGCGAGGGCGCCGAGCGCGAGATGAAGCAGCTGCGCGACCGCGCGCAGCGCGAGCTGGACCGCCTCGACGAGGTGTGGGCCCGCTTCAAGAACCTCAAGGTCCAGGACCTCGAGGGCGACGAGCTGCTCTACCGCGAGCTGCGCGACCGCTTCGGCACCTACTTCTCCGGCTCGATGGGCGCGGCGGCCCTCAAGGACCGCCTCGAGACCTTCGACCTGGCCGAGGAGTCCGAGCGCCTGCGCGAGATCATCCGCACCGGCAAGGGCCAGAAGAAGACCCGTGCGCTCAAGCGCCTCAAGGTCGTCTCGGCGTTCCTGCAGACCACCAACAAGCCCAACGGCATGGTGCTGGACTGCGTCCCGGTCATCCCGCCGGACCTGCGTCCGATGGTGCAGCTGGACGGTGGCCGCTTCGCGACCTCCGACCTGAACGACCTGTACCGCCGCGTCATCAACCGCAACAACCGCCTGAAGCGGCTTCTCGACCTCGGCGCGCCCGAGATCATCGTGAACAACGAGAAGCGCATGCTCCAGGAGGCCGTCGACGCGCTGTTCGACAACGGCCGCCGCGGCCGTCCGGTCACCGGCCCGGGCAACCGCCCGCTGAAGTCCCTCAGCGACATGCTGAAGGGCAAGCAGGGTCGTTTCCGCCAGAACCTGCTCGGCAAGCGAGTCGACTACTCGGCCCGTTCGGTCATCGTCGTCGGCCCGCAGCTCAAGCTGCACCAGTGCGGTCTGCCCAAGGCCATGGCGCTGGAGCTCTTCAAGCCGTTCGTGATGAAGCGCCTGGTCGACCTGAACCACGCGCAGAACATCAAGTCGGCGAAGCGCATGGTCGAGCGCGCCCGTCCGGTCGTGTGGGACGTCCTCGAAGAGGTCATCGCCGAGCACCCGGTCCTGCTGAACCGTGCGCCCACCCTGCACCGCCTCGGCATCCAGGCCTTCGAGCCGCAGCTGGTCGAGGGCAAGGCCATCCAGATCCACCCGCTCGTCTGCACCGCGTTCAACGCGGACTTCGACGGTGACCAGATGGCCGTCCACCTGCCGCTCTCCGCGGAGGCGCAGGCCGAGGCCCGCATCCTGATGCTGTCCTCGAACAACATCCTGAAGCCGGCCGACGGTCGCCCCGTCACCATGCCGACCCAGGACATGGTGCTCGGTCTGTTCTTCCTCACCTCGGACCGCGACAACGTGAAGGGCGCCGGCCGCACCTTCTCGTCGACCGCCGAGGCGATCATGGCCTTCGACGCCCGCGACCTGGACGTCCAGGCCCCGATCGAGCTGCGCCTGCAGGCCGGCACCGTCCCGCCGCGCGGCTGGACCCCGCCGGTGGACGAGGAGGGCCAGTCCACCTGGTTCGACGGCGAGCCGTTCCGCCTGACCACCACCCTGGGCCGCGCGCTCTTCAACGAGCTGCTGCCCGAGGACTACCCGTTCGTCGACTACGAGGTGGGCAAGAAGCAGCTCTCCGCGATCGTCAACGACCTGGCGGAGCGCTACCCCAAGGTCGTCGTCGCGGCGACCCTGGACAACCTGAAGGCGGCCGGCTTCCACTGGTCGACCCGTTCGGGTGTCACCGTCTCCATCTCGGACGTCATCGTCCCGCCGAGCAAGCCCGCCATCCTGGAGGGCTACGAGGCCAAGGCCGAGAAGGTCCAGAAGCAGTACGAGCGCGGTCTGATCACCGACAACGAGCGCAAGCAGGAGCTCGTCGGCATCTGGACCCAGGCGACCAACGAGGTCGCGGACGCCATGGCCGCGAACTTCCCGAAGACGAACCCCATCTTCATGATGGTCGACTCGGGCGCCCGTGGAAACATGATGCAGATGCGCCAGATCGCCGGTATGCGTGGTCTGGTGTCGAACGCCAAGAACGAGACCATCGCGCGACCCATCAAGGCGTCGTTCCGTGAGGGTCTGTCCGTGCTGGAGTACTTCATCTCCACCCACGGTGCCCGTAAGGGTCTGGCCGACACCGCCCTCCGTACCGCCGACTCCGGTTACCTCACCCGTCGTCTGGTCGACGTCTCCCAGGACGTCATCATCCGCGAGGAGGACTGCGGCACCGAGCGCGGCCTGAAGCTGGCGATCGGCTCCGTGGGTGCGGACGGCGTGCTGCGCAAGGCCGACGACGTCGAGACCAGCGTGTACGCCCGCATGCTCGCCGAAGACATCACCATCGACGGCAAGCTGCTGGCCACCGCCAACACCGACCTCGGTGACGTGCTGATCGACGAGCTGATCCGGCACAACATCGCCGAGGTCAAGACCCGCTCGATCCTGACCTGCGAGTCGGCCGTCGGCACCTGTGCCATGTGCTACGGGCGCTCGCTGGCCACCGGCAAGCTGGTCGACATCGGTGAGGCGGTCGGCATCATCGCCGCCCAGTCCATCGGTGAGCCCGGCACCCAGCTGACGATGCGTACCTTCCACACCGGTGGTGTGGCCGGTGACGACATCACCCAGGGTCTGCCGCGTGTCGTCGAGCTCTTCGAGGCCCGTACCCCCAAGGGTGTGGCCCCGATCTCGGAGGCGCAGGGCCGGGTCCGCATCGAGGACACCGAGAAGACCCGCAAGCTGGTCGTCACGCCGGACGACGGCACCGACGAGATCGCCTACCCGGTCTCGAAGCGCGTCAAGCTGCTGGTCAGCGAGGGCGAGGCGGTCGAGGTCGGCCAGAAGCTGACCATGGGTGCCACCAACCCGCACGACGTCCTGCGCATCATGGGCCAGCGCGCCGTCCAGATCCACCTGGTCGCCGAGGTCCAGAAGGTCTACAACTCGCAGGGTGTGTCGATCCACGACAAGCACATCGAGATCATCATCCGGCAGATGCTCCGCCGCGTGACGATCATCGAGTCGGGCGACGCCGAGCTGCTCCCGGGCGAGCTCGTCGAGCGCGGCCGCTTCGAGCAGGAGAACCGTCGCGTGGTCTCCGAGGGCGGTCACCCCGCCTCCGGCCGTCCGCAGCTGATGGGTATCACCAAGGCCTCGCTGGCCACCGAGTCCTGGCTGTCGGCCGCCTCCTTCCAGGAGACGACCCGGGTCCTCACCGACGCGGCGATCCACGCCAAGTCGGACCCGCTGCTGGGCCTCAAGGAGAACGTCATCCTCGGTAAGCTCATCCCGGCCGGTACGGGTCTGCCCCGCTACCGCAACATCCGGGTCGAGCCGACCGAGGAGGCCAAGGCCGCCATGTACTCGGCCGTCGGCTACGACGACTACGACCTGTCGCCCTTCGGCGCCGGCTCCGGCCAGGCTGTCCCGCTGGACGACTACGACTACGGCCCGTACACCGGCTGAGTCCCCCTCTCCGCCCGGTGACGGGCGGGAGGCCGGTCCAGGTGTCACCGACCGCAGGGCGGTCACCCCTCAGGGGGTGGCCGCCCTGCGGCGTTCCCCGGCTCCGCGGGGCGCCTCCGCAGGGTCGTGAGGGGCCGGCGCGAGGCCGGGGCGGGGCCGGGGCGGGGCCGGTGAGGGGGCCCGGGAACAACCGGTTAGGTGATTCGGCCGCAGTGGCGTAAGGTCGTGTTCACCGACGCGGGGTGGAGCAGCTCGGTAGCTCGCTGGGCTCATAACCCAGAGGTCGCAGGTTCAAATCCTGTCCCCGCTACTCGTTCGAAGGGCCCGGAGGCATCACGCCTCCGGGCCCTTCGGCGTTCCCGGGGGAGGGACGGGGGCGCTCCCCCGTGCGGGGGAGGCGCGGGAACCGCTCCGCCGGGGGAGGTGGCGGAGCGGGCCGCCGCGGGAGGCTTCCGGAGCCGGGACGACGGGGCTTTCGAAGGGGGCCGGAGATGAAGCGGATGCTGGGCGCGGTGGCGATCACGGGGGCGGTGCTGGCGGGGATGTCGGCCTGCCTGCCGGGGGACGACCAGGAGCACCGGACGGTGCGCTACCGGGTCTCCGAGCCGGTGCGGGAGCTGGTGGTCGACGCGCACACCGGGGGGATCGTGGTGACCGGCGGTGGCGACGCGGTGCAGGTGGTCGAGGAGCAGAACTACCGGGGCGACGCGCCCGCCACCACCCACGAGGTCAGGGACGGCGTGCTGCGGCTGACCTACGACTGCAGCGGCTGCGGCGTCGGGTACACGGTGCGGGTGCCGGCCGGGACGAAGGTGCGGATCGAGCAGGAGACCGGCGGGGTGCGGCTGGTCGGGCTGGCCGGCGAGGTGCAGGCGCAGGTGCGCACCGGCGGGGTCGAGGCCACCGGGCTGACCTCGAAGAACGTCCGGCTGAGCACCGGGACGGGCGGCGTGCGGGCCGACTTCGCGGCCGCGCCGGACACGGTGGAGGCGACGGCCTCGACCGGTGGGGTGCGGGTCCGGGTGCCGAACGGGGCGGAGTACGCGGTGGACGCCCGGGCGGGCGCCGGCGGGGTGGAGGTCGGTATCCCGTCCCGGCCGGGGGCCGCGCACAGCATCACCGCGCGGACCGGGGCCGGCGGTGTGACGGTCGACGGTGCCTGAGCCGGCGCGGGCCCGGCCGGTGCGGTCCGCCGCGGCCCGGCCCTTCCGGGCCGTTCCGGAGGTGCTGCCGGTAGGGCATGATCTTCTCCGCGGGGGCGGCGCCCCCGGCTACGGGGGAGGGCCGAGGGTGGTGGGAGCGGCGCGCTGGCGGAAGTGGTCCGCGGGGCTGAGTCCGTACGTGCTGGACTCCGCGCTGGCGGCGGCCTCGGCCGCGATCTCGGTCTGGGCGGTCTACAACGACGACACGGCCTGGCCGGGGTGGGTCTACCTGGTGGCCGTGTCGACCGCGCTGCCACTGCCCTGGCGGCGCCGGGCGCCGCTCGGGGCGCTCGCGGCGAGCAGCGTGGCCTTCGTGACGCTGTCCGTGGTGGCGCACTCGGCGAACCCGCAGGTGCCGCTGGCCGGCGTGATCGGCCTCTACACCGTCGCCGAGCGCTGCTCGGAGCGGGCCCGCTGGGCGGTGCTGGCGGCGGTGGTGGTCGGCAACGTGGTCGGCACCCACTCGCCGAACGGCATGCTGTTCAGCCTGCTCACCTCGGTCGGCTCGTTCGTCTTCGGCTCGCTGGTGCGGGCCCAGCGGCGGCTGGCCCGGCTGGAGGCCGAGCGGGCCCGGGAGGCGGGGGAGCGGGTGGCCAGCGAGGCCGGGCGCGCGGTGGCGGAGGAGCGTGCCAGGATCGCCCGCGAGATGCACGACATCCTGGCGCACGCCGTCTCGCTGATGGTGATCCAGGCCGAGGCGGGGCCGCTGGTGGTGCACGGGGATCCGGAGCGGGCGATCCGCGCCTTCGACACCATCGCCGACGCGGGCCGGGACGCGATGGTCCAGCTGCGGCGCGTGCTCGGGGTGCTGAAGGAGCAGGGGGCCGGCCCGGAGCTGGCCCCGCAGCCCCGGCTGGCCGAGCTCGCCGCGGTGGCCGAGCGGGTGCGCCGGGCCGGGCTGACGGTGGAGCTCGAACTGGCCGAAGGGCTGGCCGCGGTGCCCGCCGACGTCCAGGCCGCGGCGTACCGGATCGTGCAGGAGGCGCTCACCAACACGGTCAAGCACTCCGGTGCGGACCGGGTGGCCGTGCGGGTGCGGCGGGCCGGCGAGGTGATGGAGCTGGTGGTGTCCGACAACGGCCGGGGGCTGCCGGTGGCCGCCGCCGGCACCGTGGCGGGCTGGTCCGGCGGCCGGGGCCTGGTCGGCATCCGGGAACGGGCGGCGGCCTGCGGCGGGCGGGCCGAGGCCGGGCCCGGGCCGGGTGGCGGCGGTTTCCTGGTGAGTGCCCGGCTGCCGTTGGGGGCGGCGGGCGTGGTGGTGGAGGAGGCGGGCGGATGAAGCCGATCAGGGTGGTCGTCGCGGACGACCAGGAGCTGGTGCGGGCCGGGTTCGGGATGATCCTGGACGCGCAGCCCGACATCGAGGTGGTGGCCGAGGCCCGGGACGGCGCCGAGGCCGTCGAGGCGGTCCGCACCCACGGCCCGGACGTCCTGCTGCTGGACGTCCGGATGCCGGTGATGGACGGCCTGGAGGCGGCCCGCCGGGTCTGCGCCGAGTTCCCGGCCACCAAGGTGATCATGCTGACCACCTTCGACGCGGACGACTACGTCTTCGACGCGCTGTACGCCGGCGCGAGCGGCTTCCTGCTCAAGGACGTCCGGCGGGACGACCTGGCCCACGGGGTGCGGATGGTGGCCTCCGGCGAGGCGCTGCTCGCCCCCTCGGTGACGCGGCGGCTGATCGGCGAGTTCGCCGCCCGCCGCCCGGGCGCGCCCGAGCGGGCTGTGCGGCCGCCGTCCCGGCTGCTGGAGCAGCTGACCCTGCGCGAGCAGGAGACCCTGCGGCTGCTGGCGCGCGGACTGTCCAACGCGGAGATCGCGGCCGAGCTGGTGGTCAGCGAGCACACCGTGAAGACCCACGTCAGCAACGTGCTCGGCAAGCTGGGGCTGCGGGACCGGGTGCACGCGGTGGTGTTCGCGTACGAGGCCGGCGCGGTGGTGGCCGGGGAGTCCTGAGGCGCCGGCCGGGCGGGCCGCGGCCGGTGCTCCCCCGTGCGGGGGAGGCGGCGGGTTCACCGGTGCGGGCGATCCGTGACGAGGGGGTCGGCGGACAGCATCGGTGGGGTCGGAACGGACCACGGATCACCGCAGGAGCCCAGGATGAACCGCCTTCGCACGCACCGCCTCACCCCGTACGCAGCCGTCGCCGCCCCGGCGCTGATGGCGCTGTACGGCGGCATCCGGCTGGTCCCCGGCTCCCGGGCCCCCGGGCTCGGCTGGACGGCCGGCCACACCGCGATGTTCGCCGGCCTGCTGCTGTTCGCCCCGGTGCTGGTGGCCCTGCGCGGGCTGCTCGCCCCGCGCTCCGCCGCCGGGCGGGCCGCGGCCGGGGCAGCGCTGGGGACGGCGTTCGCGGGCCTGGCGTGCTCGCTGGTGCAGATCGGGATCGACCTGTACGTGGGTGTGGTGGCGGCCGACAAGGCCGATCAGTCGCGGCTGTTCGACCGGGTGCAGGGCGTGCCGGGGGTGCTGCCGCTCGTCTACCAGGTCGGTCCGCTGCTGTTCTACGTCGGCCTGCTGGCGCTGCTGGTCGCCGCGGCGGCCGGCCCGGCCCGGGCGCTGCGCTGGTGGAGCCCGGTGCTGATGTTGGTGGGCACCGCCGCCTCGGGGGTCGACCTGGCGCTGATCCCGGTGGCGGCGGTCTGCTACCTGGCGGCCCTGGCCCCGCTGGTCCGGCCCGGCACGGTGCGCCGCGCGGCCCTGGCCTGACCGCGGTGGGCCCGTCCGGACGGGTGCCCGCTCCCGCAGGGGAGGAGCGGGCACCCGTCCGGCCGTGCCCGGGCCGGTCCGCGGTGGAGCCGGCGCCGCGTGCGGATACTCGGTGGCGGTGCCGGCGGCCCCGGCCGTACCGTCCGGGCATGACCACGAAGCGCCCCCTGATCGCCGTCCTCACCGGCGCGGGCATCTCGACCGACTCCGGCATCCCCGACTACCGCGGCCCGCAGGGGCTCTGGCAGCGCGACCCGTCGGCCCAACGGATGGTCACCATCGGCCCCTACCTGGGGGATCCGGAGGTGCGCCGCCGGGCGTGGGTGATGCGAGCCGAGGCGGGCGCGCTCGGGGCCGAGCCGAACGCCGGGCACCGGGCGCTGGTCGAGCTGGAGCGTTCCGGCCTGCCGCTGCGGGTGCTCACCCAGAACGTGGACGGGCTGCACCAGCGCTCCGGACTGCCGGCCCGCAAGGTGCTCGAACTGCACGGCACCGCGCGGGAGGTGCAGTGCGTGGGCTGCCGGGCGGTCGGCGCGATGGAGCAGGCGCTGGAGCGGGTCGCGGCGGGGGAGCCGGACCCGGCCTGCCGGGAGTGCGGGGGAGTGCTCCGGCCGCGGACGGTGATGTTCGGGGAGTCGCTGGACCCGGTGGTGCTGCAGCAGGCCGACGCCGTCGCCAGGGCCTGCGACCTGTTCATCGCGGTGGGCACCAGTCTGCAGGTCTACCCGGTGGCGGCACTGCCGCAGATCGCGCGGGAGTCCGGTGCCCGGCTGGTGGTGGTGAACGGCGAACCGACGCCGTTCGACGAGGTCGCCGACGAGGTGGTCCGGGAGCCGATCTCCACGGCGCTCCCCGCGCTGGTGGCGAAGCTGCTGGCGGAACGCCCCCGGTGACGTCCTGACGCCGGGGGCCTGACGACCTGACGTCTGACGTGCTGGCATGCCGGCGTCCTGACGCCCCGGCGTCCTCGGCGGTGCCCCCGGTGACGCCCTCCGGATCACCCCTGGACGCGACGGACCGCGTGCGTACGATGATCCTTCCGGTTCCCCTCACGGCCTGGAGCGACCGAGCGATGACGACGACGGCGAAGTTCGACCCCTGGTCGGCGGCGTTCGTGGCCCACCCCTACGACGCGTACGCCGAACTGCGCGAGCACGCACCGGTGACGTTCTTCGAACCCACCGGGCAGTGGCTCGTCTCCCGCCACGCGGACGTCAGCGCGCTGCTGCGGGACCGCAGGCTCGGCCGCACCTACACGCACCGCTTCAGCCACCAGGAGTTCGGCCGCCCCGAGCCCGACCCGGCGCACGAGCCCTTCCACACGCTCAACGACCACGGGCTGCTCGACCTGGAGGCCCCCGACCACACCCGGATCCGCCGGCTGGTCTCCAAGGCCTTCACCCCGCGCATGGTCGAGGGCCTGCGGCCGACCGTCCGGCGGCTCGCCGGAGAACTCGTCGACGACCTGCTCGCGGCCGGCGGCGGCGACCTGATCTCCGCCGTCGCCGAGCCGCTGCCGGTCGCCGTGATCGCCGAGATGCTCGGCGTGCCGGAGGCCGACCGGCACCTGCTGCGGCCCTGGTCCGCCGACATCACCGGCATGTTCGAGCTCAACCCGACCGAGGAGGCGGCCCGCCGGGCCGTCACCGCGAGCACCGAGTTCTCCGACTACCTGCGCGCCCTCATCCGCGAGCGCCGCACCGCCCCCGGCACCGACCTGATCAGCGCGCTCATCCAGGCCCAGGAGGGCTCGGACGCGCTCAGCGAGCAGGAGATGGTCTCCACCTGCGTGCTGCTGCTCAACGCCGGCCACGAGGCGACCGTCAACACCACCGGCAACGGCTGGTGGGCGCTGTTCCGCAACCCCGGCGAACTCGCCCGGCTGCGCGGAGCCGTGGACGAGCTGCTGCCCACCGCCGTCGAGGAGCTGATGCGCTGGGACACCCCGCTGCAGATGTTCGAGCGATGGGTCCTGGAGGACGTCGAGCTGCACGGCGTCACCGTCCCGCGCGGCTCCGAGATCGCCCTCCTCTTCGGCTCCGCCAACCGCGACCCGGCCCGCTTCACCGACCCCGACCGCCTCGACCTCGCCCGCGCCGACAACCCCCACGTCACCTTCGGCGCCGGAATCCACTTCTGTCTCGGCGCCCCGCTCGCCAGACTGGAGCTCACCGAGTCCTACGGCACGCTGCTGCGCCGGGCCCCGGGCCTGCGGCTGAGCCGCGAGCCCGAGTGGAACCCGGGCTACGTGATCCGGGGGCTCGGCGAACTGCTGGTCGAGCTGTAGGGAAGCGGGGAGAGGGCCGTGGGCAAGGCGACGGGGGCGCTGCTGGGGCTGGCGATCGGGGACGCGATCGGCCGGGTGACGGAGTTCCGGACGGTCGAGATGATCGCGAACGACGGCTTCTGGCTCGGCGACCTCGCCGAGCGCTGGCACGGCGGCTCGCCGCAGGACGTGATCGCCCGCGGCTGGGACGACTGCCTCCGCGTGCTCGACCGGCTGGACGCCGCGCTCGCCGCACCCGACGTCGAGGCGGACCCGTGCCTGGCCACCGGCGAGGGCTGGATCGCCGAGGAGGCCCTGGCGACCGGGCTGCTCTGCTTCCTGCTGCTGCCGGACGACCCGGTCGCCGCCGTCCGGCGGGCCGCCTACTCCAGTGGGGACTCCGACTCCCTCGCCTGCCTCACCGGCGCCTTCGCCGGCGCCCACCACGGCGGGTCGGTCTGGCCGGCCGACTGGGTGGGGCGGATCGAGCACCGGGACGAGCTGCTCGCCCTCGGGGCGCTCTGGGACTGAGGCCCCCGGAGCGGGCGGAACCGGCTGCCGGGGCGGTGCGTCGAAGGGCCATGACGAACCGCAGCAGCGCAGGGCACCACCGCTCCCGCCGTCCGGCCGGGCTGCTCCTCGCCGCCGTGCTGGCCGCCGGGCCGGCGCTGGCCGGGTGCGGCAGCACGGCGGCGGACACCCCCACCGTCCGGGTCACGGCGTCGTCCGTCCGGCCGACCGCGGACCCGGCCCGGTCGGCCGAGGTGACGGCCGGGACCAGCGCCTTCGGGGTGGACCTCCTGCACGCGCTCACGGCGCCACCGGACGGCGCGGGGCGCAACCTGGTGCTCTCCCCGTCGGGGCTGGCGACCGTGCTCGCCATGCTGCTCCCGGGCGCCCGCGGCGCGACCGCCGACGAACTCGGCAAGGCCCTGCACAGCGGGCTCGACGCGCGCCAGTACGCGCTGGTGACCGGGGCGCTGGCCCGCCCGGTCCCGGCCACCGACAAGCTCACCCTGCGGCAGACGGACGACCTGTGGACGCAGCAGGGCCTGACCGTCGACCCGGCGTACCTGGACACCCTCGCCACCGCCTTCGACGCCGGAGTGCACCCCGTCGACTTCGCCAAGGACCCGGCGGGCAGCCGCCGGCTCGTCAACACGGCGGTGGAGAAGGCCACCGAAGGGCGGATCAAGGACCTGTTCGGCGAACGGCAGATCACCTCCGACACCCGGCTGGTCCTCACCGACGCGCTCTACCTGAAGGCGAAGTGGGCCACCGCCTTCACCCCCGCGAAGACCTCCGACCGGCCCTTCCGCAAGCTCGACGGCTCCGCGCCGGCGGTCGCCACGATGGCCCGAACCGGCACCCTGCGGTACGCCGAGGGCTCCGGAGGCATCGTCGGCGAACCCTGGCAGGCCGTCGAACTCCCCTACGCGGAGGGCGGGTTGGCGATGGATCTGATCGTCCCGGCGCAGGGCGGCTTCACGGCCTTCACCAAGGGCCTGGACCAGCCCCAGCTCGACCGGATCCTCGGCGCGCTGGAGGAGCGGTCCGTCGACCTGACCCTGCCGCGCTTCCACTTCGACACGAGCTCGGACCTCACCTCCGCGCTGCGCGCGCTCGGCGTCCGGGCGGCCTTCGACGCCCCGGACTTCAGCGGGCTGGCCAAGGAACAGCTCGGCCTGAGCACGGTGGTGCAGAAGGCCACCGTCGAGGTCACCGAGGACGGCACGGTCGCGGCCGCCGGCAGCGGCGCCGGGGTGGGCGTGATGGCCGCGCCGGCCGCGCCGGAGGCCGTCGAGCTGCACGTCGACCGGCCGTTCCTGTTCCTGGTCCGGGACACCGCCGACGGGCGGCCGCTCTTCCTCGGCCAGGTCACCGACCCGCAGGCGGGGTAGCGCTCATCCGCGGCCGCGGCGGGGCTCACCGGGCAGTGCACTCCCGCCAGCGCCGTCCCGCCAGTGCCCTCCCGGCAGGGCTCACCCGGCGGGGTAGCGGCCGCCGAGCGCCGGGTGGGCCGGGTCCCGGCTGCCGAACAGCACCAGCAGGTCGTCGGCCACCCGCAGCAGTTCCGCCCGGCCCTCGATCGCCCCGGTCCACTCGGCGGGCAGCGCCGACGCGCCGTACGCGGCGCCGACCAGGTTGCCGCAGACCGCGCCCACGGAGTCGCTGTCCCCGGAGTGGTTCACCGACAGCCGCAGCGCGGTGCGCACCGGGTCGGCGTCCAGGGTGGCCGCGAGCAGCGCGTACACGGCCATCCCCAGGCACTCCTCGGCGATCCAGCCGAGCCCCACCCGCTCCACCGCCTCCGCCGAGGGCTGCGACTCCTGGGCCACCCGGACGGCCCGGGCCAGCGCCTGCACCGTCTCCTTCGAGGCCGGCAGCTCCCGGATCTGCTCCACGGTCTCGCCGACCGCGGCCCACGGCTCCGTCCCGGTCGCCAGCCGCTCCACGAGCGCCGCGAAGGCGCCCGCCGCGAGGTAGCCGGTCGGGTGCCCGTGGGTGAGCTGGGCGCACTGCACGGCCAGTCCGAAGGCTTGCTCGACTCCCAGCCGGGCCAGCCCGAACGGCGCCGAGCGCATCACCGTGCCGCAGCCCTTGGAGTGCGGGTTGATCGGACCCGGCCGCCCGATCATCGACGGCGCCTCGAACACCGGGTGCTCGGACACCCCGCTCAGGCAGGCGTTGCCCGGTGCCCGCCGCGCGTACAGGAAGGGCTGCCGCAGCAGCCAGCCGTCGTACGGGTGGGGCTGCGGTGCGGCGTCCGGCGCCCCCTGGTACTGCGTCAGCAGCCAGCGCCGGTAGGCGCCGTGGACGGCCTGCGACACCGATCCGCCGCCGCCGGACCAGCCGCGGACGAAGCCGCGGATCAGCCCCTCGGCGGTGAAGAGGGTCATCTGGGTGTCGTCGGTGACCTCGGCCGGGTGGGGCCCGCCCGGCAGCCCGGTCACCCCGTCCGGGCCGTACCGCTCCTGGATCTGGTGGAGCTGCTGGAACTCCACCGGCCAGCCCAGTGCGTCACCGACGGCCCCGCCGAGCAGCGCCCCGCGCACCCGGTCCCGGTACCCCGACTCGGCCGCCGACTCCGTCACGTCGATCCCCCTTGGTTCGTGGCGGCCTCCGTTCTATCAGTTCCGGCGATCTCCCCGGCCCGGCGCCCGCCGGGCGCTCAGGCCCGGCCGCGGATCTCCCCGGAACGCCCGTGCAGGGCGGCGCGGTCGGCGGCGGCGCGCCCGGCCGCCCAGCCCTCGCCGTCGCTCACCCGGACCCGCTGGGAGACGAGCTTCGGGAACAGCCGGCCGACCTCGTCGTCCACCGCCTCGGAACGGGCGGCGAGCGCGGGCAGCAGCCGGGCGTCCGGCAGCAGCTGCTCCTCGGTGCCGTCCTCGCGCAGGTGCCGACCGGCCGCGGCGGCACTGGTGGTCCGCTCGGTGGCGGCGGTCAGCCGCTCGCGGATCCGCGCCGCGTACGCGACCAGGAAGGACTGCCGGAACGCCTTGCTGCGGGAGTCCCGGCCGGAGCCGGCCTTGTTGAGCGCGTGGGTGGCCTGCACCAGCAGCGAGGTGTAGAGCAGCTCGACGCCGTCCAGGTCGCCGTCGAAGCCGACGACGGTGCAGAAGCCGAACTCCTTGGCCCACACCACCCGGCAGCGGTTGGCCGCCGCGACGGCGTCCAGCAGCATCGTCTTGGGGCCCTCGTACGGGTTGTCCACGCCGATCCGCAGCGCCGCCGGGGTGTCCCGGTCGGAGCCGGCGGCGGCCAGCAGCGCGTCGTCGATGCTGTGCTGGGCCATCAGCTGCTGGGCCTTGGCGGTGAGCGCCTCGGCCTCCTCCGGGTACTCGGTGGACTCGGCCTTCGCCAGCAGCGCCCGGATCCGGGCCAGCATCCGCGGCTCCCCGGGCACCGGCCCGTCGCCGCGCTCGGCCCGCGGCCGCCGGCCGGGCGCCGGGCCGACCGGGGCGATCGGCGGCAGCCGGCCCCAGGTCCGCAGCAGCTCCAGGGCCGCCGTGGCGAGCGCGAAGCGGTCCAGCCGGTGCCGGTGGGCGAAGGCGCCGAGGTACTGCTCGTCGCCCGGCCACCACACCTCTGCCTCCAGCTCGCGCAGCTGCTCCTGCCAGCGCCGGTCGAGGGCCGCCGCGGGGTGCCGGCGGCCCTCCGCGGCGATCAGGTCGACGGCGAGGGCCAGGTGGACGGGTTTCAGCCCGCGCCGGACCACCCGGACCAGGTCGGCCGGGCGCCACCCGGCGGACCAGCAGCGGCCGACGGCGGCGTCCGCGTGGCCGAGCAGGGCCCGGCTGACATCCGGCCACTGCGCGGCCGAGGCGGCGAGCAGCGAGGCCCCGGTGTCCAGTGCGAGGTCCAGCGCCTCGTCGGGGACGGTCAGGACCGACCGCACGGCCTGCTCCAGCAGCGGCCCGGCGCCCCCGTTCCCGCCCTGCTGCGCGCGCTTGCCCACGGTGTGCCCCTGCTTCCCTCGACGGTCCGGCCCTCCCGCCCATGATGCCGGAGCGCCCGGCCTCCCCGAGGGGGCCGGGCGCTCCGCACGGGCCTGAAGGCGGGTCCTAGCGTTCGACGGCCTTGGCGAGGATCTCCGGCGCACGCTCCAGCAGCCGTCGGGCCGCGAAGCGGACGCCGAGCACGGCGACCAGGGCCCCGTAGAGCGGGCCGAGCGGCAGCAGCGGCCAGGTCGGGCCGTCGGAGAGCAGCGCCCAGGCCAGGTAGCCGCCCACCGGCAGGGCGAGCACCGCCACCCCGACCATCGAGCCGAACTGGTTGACCAGCAGCAGCCCGCCCTGCCCGGGGGCGGCGTTGCGCATCGGGTTGCCGTCGGCCGGCATCGTGTACGGCGCGAGCACGCTGAGCGTCGCGCCGAGTGCGACGCCGCAGCCGAGCAGCGCCAGTGCCAGGCCGACCGCGGACGGCAGGCCGGCCCAGTCGCCGGTGACGGAGGCCAGCAGGAGCCCGAGCACCAGCGTCACCGGGACGGCGTAGGAGAGCACCGCGTAGGCCCGGCCGCGCAGCTCGTCCCGGGCGTCGGCCGGGGTGAGCAGGGTCGCCGCGACCATCCAGAACGCAGAGCCGTCCATGCCGAACAGGTTGAGCATCTGCAGCCCGAGGAACATCCCGGTCATCGCCAGCAGGTAGACGCTCGGCCAGCCCTGGACGACCGACAGCAGGCAGATCACCACCGTCATGCCGATGCTGGTGAACACCGCGGCCTTGGCGCGCGGCTCGCGCCAGGCGTACCGGAGGTGGCGCTGCATCACCGCGCCGACGCGGCCGTCGGGCAGCAGGCGCCAGCCGCCCGTGCCGCGCACCCCGCGGGCCACCTCCAGGGTCGAGGAGTCGGCGGTGACCATCAGCTCCTGGAGGCTGGCGCGCCACCAGCGCAGCAGCAGGGCGAGCAGCGCCCCGGCCGAGGCGAGCTGGAGCAGCGCCAGCCCGTACCGGCCCTCGCCGGCGGTGCGGGCCGCGTCGGCCGCGCCGATCGGCGGGATCCACCGCAGCACCGAGGCGATCGGGGCCAGCGGGCTGAGGTCGAGGTGCTGGCCGGGGCGCCCGAAGACGCTCTGCGAGCCGACGTTGGCGGCCTGGGCGAGCAGGGCGAAGAGCAGGCCGCCGAAGATCGCGAAGTCCTTGCCGCGCCGGCTGGAGAGCATCCGGGCGTTGCCCGCGGCCACCGCGCGGGAGAGCGTGACCAGGCAGAGCACGGCGAGCGGCACGCCGACCACGGCGGCCGCCGCCGAGGCGGCGCCGTCGGCGCCGGACAGCGCCGCGCCGGTCACCAGCACCAGGCTGACCACCGGGCCGGGCCCGATCAGTGCGGCCAGCAGCGACCCGCGCAGCAGCGGGCCGGGCCGCAGCGGCAGCATGGTGAGCCGGGTCGGGTCGGCGCTCTCGTCGCTGGAGAACAGGAACAGCGGCAGTGCGGCCCAGCCGAGGGTGAGGACGCCGAGCAGCATCACCCCGGCGTCCCCGGAGCCGGCGAACCGCCCGTTCAGCAGGGCGAGGGCGAGGGCGATGCCGGCCGCGAAGGCCAGGCCGACGACGCCGCCGATGACGTACACGGCCGTCCGGCCGGGGCTGCGGCGCAGGCCGTTGCGCAGCAGCCGCAGCTTGAGCGCGACCAGGGCGCGGACGACGGTGCCGCCGTCGGGCACGCCGGCGGTGCGGGCGGATGTGGTGGCGGTGGTGGTCACCGGTCGCCCCCGGTCTGGTCGCCGCCGGTCCGGCCGCCGCCGTGGTGGTCGCCGCCGGTCCGGCCGCCGCCGAGCCAGCCGAGCGCCTGGCCGTCGTCCTCGCGCACGCCGATCAGGTCGAGGAAGGCCTCGTGCAGGCTGCGCCCGTCGCGGACGGCGTCCAGCGGGCCCTGGGCGATCACCCGGCCGGCGTTGACCACGGCGACCCAGTCGCAGAGCTGCTCGACGAGCTCCATCACGTGGCTGGAGAAGACCACCGTGGAGCCGGCCGCGGCGTACCGCTTGAGCACGCCGCGGATGGTCTGCGCGGAGACCGGGTCGACGCCCTCGAAGGGCTCGTCGAGGAAGAGCACGTCGGGGTTGTGCAGCAGGGCGGCGGCCAGGCCGATCTTCTTGCGCATGCCGGTGGAGTAGTCGGCGACCAGCTTGTCGGCGTCCCGGGCGAGGTCCAGGACGGCCAGCAGCTCCTCGGCCCGGCGGTCCACCTCGGGGCCGGGCAGGCCGCGCAGCCGCCCGTTGTACTGGAGCAGTTCGCGGCCGCTGAGCCGCTCGAACATCCGCAGGCCCTCGGGGAGGATGCCGATCCGGGCCTTCACCGCGACGGGGTCGGCCCAGACGTCGCCGCCGTGGACGAGGACGGTGCCCTGGTCGGGCCGGAGCAGGCCGGTGACCATGGACAGGGTGGTGGTCTTGCCGGCGCCGTTCGGGCCGACCAGGCCGATGAACGCACCGGCGGGCAGCTCCAGGCTGAGTCCGGCGACGGCGGCCTGCCCGCCGAAGTGCTTCCACAACCCCTGGATGCTGACGGCGGGCGGAGGGACGGATCCGGGTCGGTCGGACGGCGGCGCTGACGCCTGCATGGCGGCCTTCTCTGTTCGTGGTCGGTCGTCTTCTGGCCCAGCCTGGCACCGGCCGAACGGGCTGTCGCCCGCTTTGAGCATCCCCTGAGCGACTGGGCCGAACGAGGGGGCGCGCCGTGTCCGCGGCGGGTTCCGGCGGGTGCGCCGCGGCGCCCCGGCACCCGGCGCGCCGCCGCCCGGGAGGGGCCGCGGGCGGAGCGGCCCGGGTGGCGGCGGCCGTCCGGCTGTGGTAGAGCGGTTGGAGGGCGGCCGGACACCGGGTGGTCGTGCGCGGGACACTCCCGCGACATCCGGCCGATGGCCGCGACCTGCGGCGTTGCATTTGTTTTGACCGCGCCCGATGCGCTAGGTACGCTCTGACCTTGTGCCTGGGGTGTCCCCGGGTCCTTGTGCGTGCATGCACACCGGTCGCCGCGCCGAGCCGGAGCGCCTTCCAGCGCCCCGCGCGTTGAGCGCCGTCGCTGTACATCAGCCATGGGATTCCGTGTCGGAATAAGCCCAACACACCCGACCGCGTGGGTCGACCACGGGGCCGTGTGTGAGGGATCACCGCAGGTTAGTTCCACCAAGCCTTGGCACACAGAAAACGGAGAAACGGTGCCTACGATCCAGCAGCTGGTCCGAAAGGGCCGGCAGGACAAGGTCGAGAAGAACAAGACTCCCGCGCTGAACGGCTCCCCGCAGCGCCGTGGGGTCTGCACGCGTGTGTACACGACCACCCCGAAGAAGCCGAACTCGGCTCTCCGCAAGGTCGCCCGTGTGCGCCTCACCAGCGGGATCGAGGTCACCGCTTACATCCCGGGCGAGGGCCACAACCTGCAGGAGCACTCCATCGTGCTGGTGCGCGGTGGTCGTGTGAAGGACCTTCCTGGTGTCCGCTACAAGATCATCCGCGGTTCGCTTGACACCCAGGGTGTCAAGAACCGCAAGCAGGCTCGCAGCCGCTACGGCGCCAAGAAGGAGAAGTAAGAATGCCTCGTAAGGGCCCCGCCCCGAAGCGCCCGGTCATCATCGACCCGGTTTACGGCTCCCCGGTCGTCACCCAGCTGGTCAACAAGATCCTGCTGCACGGCAAGCGCTCCACCGCCGAGCGGATCGTCTACGGCGCCCTCGAGGGCGTCCGTGAGAAGACCGGCTCGGACCCGGTCGTGACGCTGAAGCGCGCGCTGGAGAACGTCAAGCCGGCCCTCGAGGTCAAGTCCCGCCGTGTCGGTGGCGCGACCTACCAGGTTCCGGTCGAGGTCCGTCCGGGCCGCGCCAGCACCCTGGCGCTGCGCTGGATGGTCGGTTACTCCCGCGCCCGTCGCGAGAAGACCATGACCGAGCGCCTGATGAACGAGATCCTCGACGCCAGCAACGGCCTGGGCGCTTCCGTGAAGCGTCGCGAGGACACCCACAAGATGGCCGAGTCCAACAAGGCCTTCGCGCACTACCGCTGGTAGTCCGTACCCCGTCACTAGACAGAGAGAGAACGAGCCACCATGGCTGCAACCTCCCTTGACCTCGCCAGGGTCCGCAACATCGGGATCATGGCGCACATCGACGCGGGCAAGACCACCACCACCGAGCGGATCCTGTTCTACACCGGTGTCTCGTACAAGATCGGTGAGGTCCACGATGGCGCTGCCACCATGGACTGGATGGAGCAGGAGCAGGAGCGCGGCATCACGATCACGTCGGCCGCGACGACCTGTCACTGGACGGTCGACGGCGTCGACAACACCATCAACATCATCGACACCCCGGGTCACGTCGACTTCACCGTCGAGGTGGAGCGTTCGCTGCGCGTCCTCGACGGTGCCGTGACGGTGTTCGACGGTGTCGCCGGTGTCGAGCCCCAGTCCGAGACCGTGTGGCGGCAGGCTGACCGCTACAGCGTCCCGCGCATCTGCTTCATCAACAAGCTGGACCGCACGGGCGCGAACTTCTTCTTCTGCGTCGACACCATCGTGGAGCGCCTCGGCGCGACCCCGCTGGTGATGCAGCTCCCGATCGGTGCCGAGGCGGACTTCAAGGGCGTCGTCGACCTGGTCCGCATGAAGGCCCTGGTCTGGTCCGCCGAGGCCGCCAAGGGCGAGATGTACGACATCGTCGACATCCCGGCCGAGCTGCAGGAGCAGGCGAACGAGTACCGCGAGCGTCTCCTGGACGAGGTGTCGAACGTCAGCGATGACGTGATGATGCTCGCCATGGAGGGCGAAGAGGTCCCCGAGGAGCTGCTCTACACGGCGATCCGCAAGGGCACCCTGGAGTCGGCCTTCACGCCGATCTTCTGCGGCACCGCGTTCAAGAACAAGGGCGTGCAGCCCCTGCTCGACGCGGTCGTCAAGTACCTGCCGTCGCCGCTGGACATCGAGTCGATCGAGGGCACCAAGCCCAACGACCCGGAGACCACGATCTCCCGCAAGGCCTCGGACGACGAGCCGCTGGCCGCGCTGGCGTTCAAGATCATGTCCGACCCGCACCTGGGCAAGCTCACCTTCGTCCGGATCTACTCCGGCCGCCTGGAGTCCGGCACCTCGGTGCTGAACGCCGTGAAGGGCAAGAAGGAGCGCATCGGCAAGATCTACCGCATGCACGCGAACAAGCGTGAGGAGATCGAGTCGGTGGGCGCCGGCGACATCGTCGCCGTCATGGGCCTGAAGCAGACCACCACCGGTGAGACGCTGGCCGACGAGAAGAACCCGGTCATCCTGGAGTCCATGGACTTCCCGGCCCCGGTCATCCGCGTCGCCATCGAGCCCAAGTCCAAGGGTGACCAGGAGCGTCTGGGTATCGCCATCCAGCGCCTCGCCGAGGAGGACCCGTCCTTCCAGGTCAACACGGACGAGGAGACCGGCCAGACCATCATCGCGGGTATGGGCGAGCTGCACCTCGAGGTGCTGGTCGACCGTATGAAGCGTGAGTTCAAGGTCGAGGCCAACGTCGGCAAGCCGCAGGTCGCGTACCGCGAGACGATCCGTCAGGCCGTCGAGCGCATCGACTACACCCACAAGAAGCAGACCGGTGGTTCCGGTCAGTTCGCCAAGGTGCAGATCGCGATCGAGCCGATCGAGTCCGGCGAGGGCTACGAGTTCCAGAACCTGGTCACCGGTGGCCGCGTTCCGCGCGAGTACATCCCGTCGGTCGACGCCGGTGCGCAGGAGGCCATGGAGTTCGGTGTGCTCGCCGGCTACCCGCTCCAGGGTGTCCGCGTGAAGCTGCTCGACGGCCAGGCCCACGACGTGGACTCCTCCGAGCTCGCGTTCAAGATCGCCGGTTCCATGGCGTTCAAGGAAGGCGCGCGGAAGGCCAAGCCGGTCCTCCTCGAGCCGATGATGGCCGTCGAGGTCACCACGCCCGAGGACTACATGGGCGACGTGATCGGCGACATCAACTCTCGCCGTGGCCAGATCCGGTCCATGGACGAGCGTCACGGTGCCCGCGTCGTCACGGCGCTGGTGCCGCTCTCCGAGATGTTCGGCTACGTCGGTGATCTGCGCAGCAAGACCTCTGGTCGCGCGAGCTACTCGATGCAGTTCGACTCGTACGCCGAGGTGCCGAAGGCCGTGGCGGAGGAGATCATCGCCAAGGCCAAGGGCGAGTAAGGACCGGCACCAGCCGGTTCCCTACCCGAGGCCGCGAACGTCCCGACATTCGGGACGATTGCGAACCCTTAGGCTATTAGGAGGCGTCCCGGGAGGATCCGGTCGGATTCTCCCGGGTGCCTCCGGCCCCCACCCGCGGGACGGTGCGGAGTGCTCAGGCACCCCGGGCCCAATCCCGATCAAAGACCAACTGACGTCAGCACGGCGTACAGAACTGTCCTCAGGAGGACTGCAGTGGCGAAGGCGAAGTTCGAGCGGACGAAGCCCCACGTCAACATCGGCACCATCGGTCACATTGACCACGGTAAGACGACCCTTACCGCGGCCATCACCAAGGTGCTGCACGACGCGTACCCGGAGATCAACCCCTTCACGCCGTTCGACCAGATCGACAAGGCGCCGGAGGAGCGGCAGCGCGGTATCACCATCTCGATCGCGCACGTCGAGTACCAGACCGAGGCGCGTCACTACGCCCACGTCGACTGCCCGGGTCACGCGGACTACATCAAGAACATGATCACCGGTGCGGCCCAGATGGACGGTGCGATCCTCGTCGTCGCCGCCACCGACGGCCCGATGCCGCAGACCAAGGAGCACGTCCTCCTGGCCCGCCAGGTCGGCGTCCCCTACATCGTCGTCGCCCTGAACAAGGCCGACATGGTGGACGACGAGGAGATCCTGGAGCTCGTCGAGCTCGAGGTCCGTGAGCTCCTCTCCGAGTACGAGTTCCCGGGCGACGACCTGCCGGTCGTCCGCGTCTCCGCGCTGAAGGCGCTGGAGGGCGACAAGGAGTGGGGCGAGAAGCTCCTCGGCCTGATGCACGCCGTCGACGAGGCCATCCCGACCCCGGCCCGCGCCGTGGACCAGCCGTTCCTGATGCCGATCGAGGACGTCTTCACGATCACCGGTCGTGGCACCGTCGTCACCGGCCGCATCGAGCGTGGCATCCTCAAGGTCAACGAGACTGTCGACATCATCGGCATCAAGGAGACCAAGACCACCACCACGGTCACCGGCATCGAGATGTTCCGCAAGCTGCTCGACGAGGGCCAGGCCGGTGAGAACGTCGGTCTGCTGCTCCGTGGCATCAAGCGCGAGGACGTCGAGCGCGGCCAGGTCATCATCAAGCCGGGTTCGGTTACCCCGCACACCGACTTCGAGGCCCAGGCCTACATCCTGTCGAAGGACGAGGGTGGCCGCCACACCCCGTTCTTCAACAACTACCGCCCGCAGTTCTACTTCCGTACCACGGACGTGACCGGCGTCGTGACCCTCCCCGAGGGCACCGAGATGGTCATGCCGGGCGACAACACCGGCATGACGGTCGCGCTGATCCAGCCGATCGCCATGGAGGAGGGCCTGAAGTTCGCCATCCGTGAGGGTGGCCGCACCGTCGGCGCCGGCCAGGTCACCAAGATCATCAAGTAATCGGTGTTCTGACCTGCCTGCACCGCTCAGGCGAACCGAAGGGCTCCGCACACGCGAGTGTGCGGAGCCCTTCGGCCTTCATCCGGCCCTCACCCGCCCCCGGTCGCTCTCACGGGTCGCTCATGGCCGGCTGTTATTGTCGGGCCACCGTCCAGCCCCGCCGTCGCGGAAAGTGGGATCCAACGCATGCCTACGGCACCACTGTTGTCGGTCGTGATGCCGATCTACAACGAGCAGGAGGCGCTCCCCTTCACCGTCGAGCGGCTGCGGCCGATCCTGGACGGGCTCGGGACCGACTACGAGGTCGTGGGCGTCGACGACGGCAGCACGGACGCCACGCCCGTCCTGATGCAGAAGATCCGGCAGGACTGGCCGGAGTTCCGCATCGTCCGCTTCGCCCGCAACTCCGGGCACCAGGCCGCGCTCACCGCCGGCATCCACCGGGCCCTCGGCGACTACGTGGTGAGCATCGACGCCGACCTGCAGGACCCGCCGGAGAAGATCCCGGAGATGCTCGACCTGGCCCGCGAGCAGGGCCTCGACGTGGTCTACGGCGTCCGCGGGGACCGCGGCACCGACACCGCCTTCAAGCGCCGGACGGCCGGCGCCTACTACTGGCTGATGCGCCGGCTGGTCGGCAAGCGGATGCCCAACCAGGCCGGCGACTTCCGGATGCTCAGCCGCGCGGCCGTGGAGGCCCTCAAGCAGCTGCCCGAGCACCAGCCGGTCTACCGGCTGCTGGTGCCGTGGCTCGGCTTCCCCAGCGGCGAGGTGGTGTACGTCCGCGAGGAGCGGGTGGCCGGCGGCACCCACTACCCGCTGTCCAAGATGCTCCGGCTGGCGCTGGACAGCGTCACCAACTTCTCCGCCGCCCCGCTGCGGCTCGCCACCTGGCTGGGCCTGGTGAGCTTCGTGGTCTGCATCGGCCTCGGGGTCTACACCACCGTCTCCTACGTGCTCGGCGCGACCGTACCGGGCTGGGCGTCGCTGTTCATCGGCATGCTGTTCATCGGCGCCGTGCAGCTGATCTGCGTCGGACTGCTGGGGGAGTACGTCGGCAGGATCTACTCGGCGGTGCAGGCCCGGCCGACCTACTTCGTCGGCTACGACTCGGCCGAGGACGACGAGCGGGGCCGGGGCCGGTGACCGTCGTCGAGGAGGAGGCGTCCGAGCCCGCTCCGCCGACCCGCCGTCAACTGCCGTCCTTCCTGGTCATCGGCGTCCTCAGCACCCTCTTCTACCTGGGGCTCTTCGTCGCCGCGCGGTGGTTCACCGACCCGCAGGCGGCCAACCTGATCGCGCTGGCCGTCAGCGCGGTGGCCAACACCGCAGCCAACCGGCGGTTCACCTTCGGGGTGACCGGCGCGCAGGGGATGGTCCGGCACCAACTGCAGGGCGCGGTGGCCTTCCTGATCGGACTCGGTCTCAGCGCGGGCGTACTCGCCCTGCTCGACCAGGTCGCGCCGGACGCCTCCCGACCGGTCGAGGTGGCCGGACTGGTCGTCGCCAACGGCCTCGCCACGGTGGCCCGCTTCGTGCTGCTGAAGGTCTGGGTGTTCCGCGGCTGAACGGCGTTGCTCCGGACGGTTCGCAGACCGTGCACCCGGGGCCCTGAGCCGCTGTCGGCAAGGGCCTACTCGGTATGCTGGGCGCTCGTAGCCTGCCCGCTCACGGTAGAGGAAGTCCGCACCCGGCTGGGGGAGACGGGCGGCAGGGACTCCGACCGAAGGGGCACGGCACCGTGTCGACCGTACATTCCACGCCCGAGCGCGAGCGCGAGGCCTCGCGACCGACCTCGCCGCCGGGGCCGCCACCCGCCCCGACCGGCGGGGGGCGGCCCGGCCGCCGCAGCCCGCTCGTGCTGGCCGGGGGGCTCGCACTGTCCTGGCTGGTGCCGGCCGGGCTGGTCACGCTGCACCTGGGCGTGGTGCTGCTGCCGCTGCTGCTGCTCGCGATAGCCGCCGTGATCAGGGTCGGCGGCGTGCTGCTGGACCGGCTGTTCGTGGCCGGGCTGCTGCTGGCCGGCTCGGTGCTGACCTTCGGCCTGCTCTTCTCGCTCTGGCCGTGGGGCCTGTCGCCGATCCCCACCACCGGTCTGATGTTCAGCGTGGTGACGGTGGCGGCCTGGGCCGCCCGCCGCGCGCCGCGGCTGCCGGTGCGCTTCCGCTGGTCCGACCTGCTGGTCCTGGGCACCGGCTACGGCATCTGGCACTACCTCTTCCACCCCGTCGCGGGGACGTCGGCGGCCGAGCGGGTCGCGCTGTTCGCCACCTCCGAGGACCGCCTCGCGCACTTCTCCTTCTTCTCCGGCATCCAGGGCGTCGGCGGCTTCAACTTCCTCCACCAGGAGGCCGCCCGGAACTTCCTGATCCCGCCGTCCGAGGTGACGTACCCGCAGGGCTCGCACTTCCTGCTGGCCTGGGTCGACGCGGTGGTCCACTCCGGCGCCGACCCCGGCGACATGCTCTACACGATGAACCGGTACTTCCTGTACCTGCTGCTGGCCTACGCGCTGTTCTGCGCCGCGCTGGTCTGGGCCGCCCGGTGGATCGCCGGGCCGCGGCTGTACGGGTGGCGGTGCGCCGCGGTGTGCGCGAGCGTCGGCGCCCTCATGTTCGCGAGCAACTACACGGACCTGCTGATCCACGGCTTCGACTCGACCTTCATCGGCCTGCTGCTGATCGCGCTCGCGCTCGCCGTGCTGATCCGCCCCGCGATGGGCCCCGTCGAGTTCCTGCTGGCCGCCTCGGCCGGTCTGATCACCGTCACCTACACCTACAACATCTACGGCGCCTTCGTGGGCGTGGCCCTGCTGGGCGCGGTGGTGGTGCACCGGCGCAGGCTCCCGTGGAGCTGGTGGTGGACCGCCGGCGCGCTGGCGTGCGCGCTGGGCGTGGCGGCGCTGCCGAGCGTCCTCTCGCTGATGGGCGACCTGGACGTGGCCGGCGCCTCGAACATGAGCGGCCCGAGCGTCGAGGCCGACCGCGCGGTGCTGATCGGCGGCGGGCTGCTCGGCCTGCTCGCCGCGGCCATGCCGCGCTACCGCAGGACCGCCTCCGGCCAGGCCCACCTCGCGGTGCTGCTCGGCACCGGCGCGCTGCTCAGCGCCTTCGCCGCGTACCAGCTGCACAGCATCGGGCGGTACTCCTACTACATCCACAAGATGACGGCCGTCGGCGTCGTGGTCAGCCTGATCTCGCTCGGCGCCGTCGGGATCGCCCTCCAGCCCGCGTACCGGGGGAGCGCCCGCACGCTGCGGCGGCGGGCCGGCGAGCTGGTGGCCTCCGGGCTGGCCGTGGCCGCCGCGCTCAGCCTCTTCGCCAACGTGCAGTGGGGCTTCCTGACCACCGAGGACAACCCCTCGGCGTGGTCCGGCAACCGGCTGGTGGTCTGGGGGCGCGGCGAGTTCAAGGGGGACATGGGCCCCAAGGGCGCGGCGGCGCTGGACATCCCGAGCGCGGGCCCGGTGATCGTGCTCTTCGCCAACGACGACTACAAGAACCTCAAGGCCACCTGGCTCGCCTCGCTGATGAACCGGCGTGGCGGCGACATGGCGGCGCTCTACGACATCCACTGGGTGTCGATCGGCGGCCCCCAGGTGAAGGAGGAGGACTACCAGAAGTCGATGGGTCGCCTCAAGGGCGCCATCGCCAAGCTCCCGGCCGCGCCGGTGCGGCCGACCATCGTGACCGCGGACCGGTCGGTGGGCGAACGGATCAAGCGGGACCTGGCCGCGGCCGGTGTCACGGTGACGGTGCTGAGCGATCCTCAGAACCTCTGGACGGAGCCGTGGGGCCGTACCTTCCCCGGTGGCTGACGGTGGGACCCACCGTCATCGGATGTTCACGCCCACCCGCTACTATTCACAGCAATCGCACGGCCGGGCCGGCCTCGTGCGGAGACGTGTGGCAAGGTCGGCCGATGAATTCGGTGATCATGTGATGAAGAACCCGATCGCCAAGCTGCTTGGGGTCCTACCCCCGGGGGCGCGGCTCGTGGTCGGTGGGACGGTCGTGCTCGGCGCCTCGGCGTACGTCTACATGGCGCTCGTGGGCTACAGCCTCGGGACGGCCGGCGCAGCCAGGGTGACGATGCTCTGGACCATCGTGATGTCGATCGGCTGGGGCCTGTTCCAGCCCGTCGAGCTCGAACTGACGCGCCTGGTCGCCGCCCGCAAGGTGGCCGGGCACGGCGCGCTGCCGGCGGTCCGGCGGATGCTGCTGCTCGCCCTGGCCATCCTCGCGGCGGCCTGCGCCCTGCTGGCCGCCGCCGCGGGCCCGATCGCCGACCAGCTGTTCGGTGGCGACCGCACGCTCGTGGTGGCGCTCGCCGGCGGCATGGCGGGCCTCGCGGTGAGCTCGGTCTCCCGCGGCGCGCTGGCCGGCCTCGGCCTGTTCGGGCCCTACGGCACCCAGCTGGCCGTCGACGGCGCCCTGCGCATCGGCCTGGCCGCGCTGACCGCCGCGATCGGACTGCACTCGGCACTGGCCTTCGGCCTGATCCTGGTGGTCGCCCCCGTCGCCGCCTCGCTGATCGGCCTGCGCGGCATCCTCGCGGACCGCGCGCCCGGGCCCGAGGTCGCCTGGCGCCAGCTCACCGGCGGCCTCGGCCTGCTGATCGCCTCCGTGATGCTCAGCCAGCTGGTGGTCAACGCGACCGTCGTCTGCGTGCGCCTGCTGGCGCCGAAGCACTCCGAGGCCTCCGACGCCCTGGTCTTCGCCCTCGGCCAGGCCGTGGTGATGGCCCGCGTCCCGCTCTTCGCCTACAGCGCCCTGCAGGCCTCGATGGTCTCCGCGCTCTCCGGCGCCGCCGCGGCCGGCGACCACGCCGAGTTCCGCAAGGTGCTGACCCGCACCACCGCGATCGTCGCCGCGATGTGCATCGGCGGCGGCCTGCCGGTGATCGCCCTCGGCGCCTGGCTCAACCCGCTGCTCTTCAACGCCAAGGACCTGCTCGGCCCGCTGGACTTCGCGTGGCTCGTCCTCGGCACCCTCTGCTACGTCCTCGCGACGGTCTTCGGCCAGGCGCTGATGTCGAGCGGGCAGCACCGCCGGCAGCTGGTGGGCTGGTCCGCCGGTTCCGTAGCATTGGTAGCCGTCGCGCTCGCCCCCGGCGCCGTCGGCGTGCGCGCCGAGCTCGCGTACCTCGCCGGAGCGCTGGTCAGCGCCGTCCTGATGCTCTGGTCGCTGTACCGGGCGTTCCCCTCGCGTCCCGCCCCCGGGCACACCGGGCTGGACGACCGCGGTGCGGCCGAGCCGCTGCGGACCTCGTGAGGGCGGGGGACGTGACCGTGATTGGCCGACGACGCCCGTGATCACCACCGACGACAGACAGACCCAGGCACGCGCCGCCGTGCCGTTCGCCAAGCATGGAGCCCCCTGTGTCCGAGTATGACAACGTCTGGCTGGTGATCCCGGCCTACAACGAAGGCCAGGTGATCGCCGACGTCGTGGAAGGGGCACGCAAGACCTTCCCCAACATCGTGGTGATCGACGACGGCTGCACCGACGACACGGCCAAGCACGTCATGACGACCGGCGCGCACCTGGTGCGCCACCCGGTCAACCTGGGCCAGGGCGCCGCCCTGCAGACCGGCCTGCGGTACGCCCTGGAGCAGGAGGGCGCGGAGTACTTCGCCACCTTCGACGCGGACGGCCAGCACCAGACGGCCGACGTCGAGAAGATGGTCGCGCTGCTGCGCGGGGGCGAGGCCGACATCGTGCTCGGCTCCCGCTTCATCGAGCAGACCGGCCAGGTGCCGTGGATCAAGCGGGTCGTGCTCCGCACCGCCGCGGCCGTCAGCCCGACCGCCCGCAAGCTCAAGCTGACCGACGCGCACAACGGTCTGCGGGTGATGAACCGCGAGGCCGCCAGCCGGATCCGGATCACCATGAACGGCATGGCGCACGCCTCGGAGATCGTTTCCTTCCTCGCCGGCTCGGACCTCCGGGTCGCCGAGGTCCCGGTGGACATCCTCTACACCGACTACTCGCGCGCCAAGGGCCAGTCCCTGATCAACGGCGTGAACATCCTCTTCGACATCTCGCTGCGGGAGCGTAACCGCCGATGAATCACCTCTGGATTCAGCTGATCCTCGTCCTGGCCGCGGTGGCCATGGCCCTCCTGTTCGTCCGGCGCTGGGACGCCGCGAACACCCGGGCGTGGAAGCGCATCGCCTTCGCGCTGTTCGTGATCGCCAACGTGATCGCGATCCTGTGGCCGGCCGGCGTCACCAAGCTGGCCACCGCGCTGGGCGTGGGCCGCGGCACCGACCTGGTGCTCTACCTGATGGTGATCGCCATGGGCTTCCTGACGCTCAACACCTACCTGCGCTTCCGCTCGCTGGAGAAGAAGCTCACGGACCTGGCCCGTACGGTCGCCATCACCGAGGGCGTCCGCCACAACAACGACCGCCTCGACGCCCCGGTCGGCTCCGACCGCTGACCCGCCTCCCGCGGCGAGGGCCGAGGGCCGCGCGCCCGGCACCGACGGCCGAGGGCCGGCACCCCGAACGGGGTGCCGGCCCTCAGCCGTGTCCGGGGGCGCTCAGCCCCGGACCAGGGCCTCCACCAGGGTCTCCAGCCGACCGGCCCCCTTGGTGGTGGTGGGGGTGGGCTTGGGGGCGTGCGGGTACGGGCTGCCGCCCTCCTGGCAGCTCAGCACCCGGTACTCGGGCTTCTGCTGGTTCTCCTGGTCCTTCCTGATCTTCGCGGCCTGGTCGAAGACCGCCGGCGGCACCGGGTCGACGCACTGCGCGGCGTCCGCGTAGGGCGAGCAGACGCCGTTCAGCCCGCGCAGGACCTGGGCGGTGTGGGCGAGGTTGCCGGTGCTGTCGATCCGGGCGGCGGGCTCGGGCATGTACCGGCTGCCGGTGGACGAGCCGGCCATGCCGATCAGCAGGCCGAGCGCGCACAGCGAGGCCAGCGCGTAGCGGCGGGGCGTGCGCCCGGGCCGCTCGGGGTGCTCCCGGGGAACGGTCCGGTGCCGCCGTTCCAGGAGGCGCTCGACGCCGAGGAACAGGGCCAGACCGGTGAGCACGACGAAGCAGTAGAGCAGCTGCTGGTTGGTGCGCGGGTAGAGCATCACCGCCTGGTCCTTCCACATGTGGGAGGCGTACCAGTAGCGCATCAGGAAGGCGCTCGCCGCGGCGGCCGCGGTGGCCAGCACCACGGAGTTGCGCGGGCCGACCACGAGCGCGGCGGCGGCCCCGACCAGCAGCACGACGGCGAACAGGCCGACGCCGCCGATCTCGCCGGGCTGCGGCCAGGCGCCGAGCCCGAGGCCGCCGGGCATGTCGCCGCCCCACATCGTGAAGTAGCTGGGCTCCGTGTAGACGTCGAAGTAGCAGTAGCGGTCGACGGCGCCGCCCGCGGAGGAGAGGAACCGGGTGAGGTAGAAGCCGGACACCGCGAGGAAGACCGCGCCGGCCGAGCCGACCAGCAGCAGGGCCGTCACCAGGGCGGGGGTGCCGTGGGTGCGCCACTGGCGGACCAGCAGGACGAAGCCCATCAGCACCAGGCCGGCCGCGGACCAGACGAACCAGCCCGAGTACAGCAGGAACAGCAGCCCGAGCACCGCCCCGACGACGGCGCCCAGGACGGCCGCGCGGCGGCGGCCGAGGAGCTGGGAGCGCTGGATCAGCTGCAGCAGCTTGGCCAGCACCGGCAGCAGCCCGACCAGCACGATCGTGGTGTACGGCTTGTACGGGTCGGCCAGCGGGAGCGAGGCGGTGACGCCGATGCCGAGGGCCCACAGCGGGGGGAGGATGAGCCGCCAGGCCACGTAGGCCGTCGGTCCGAGCAGTGCGATGAACACCAGGCTGACGATCTTCAGCGCGTGGCCCGGGTCGCCGTCGGTGAAGTGCCGGGTGTACCAGCCGAGCAGGTGGGGGAAGAGCGGCGGGTAGGTGTCGTCGATCGGCTGGCCGTGGATGATGTTGAAGGCCCAGCCCTGGAGGACTCCGGCGTCGCCGCCCTGACCGCCGAGCGGCCAGGGGGTGCCGCGGAGTGCGAGCGAGACGGCCGCGGCGAGGACGCCGCTGGAGAGGCCGGCGAATATCGCGGCGCCGAATTGCAGCGGGAGCACCGGCCACCGGCGCATCACGAGCAGCAGAAGTCCGACGGTGCCGCCCATCGCGAGCAGCAGGACGAGTTGCAGACCGGCGAGTCCGCTGACCTGACCGACCCGCACCATGGGATCGACGTGGACGAACCGGGCCGCCCAGGTCATGAGCAGGGCGGCGGACACCCCGACGAAGCCCTCGACCGGGAGCCACCAGGCTGAACTCTGACGCCCGTTCATCCGTTGAACGGGAGGGGGAGTCACCGGTATCGCATGCGACCGCCGAGGCCTACTGGCGTGCTGCGGAACGCTGATGGTCATCGAGTGGAGCCCTTCAGAACCCGGATCGCCGGGGGCCGACATGTCGCTCCGAAGGTATCCTATTGGTCCAGACCACATTTGCGAAGGTGTGGATGTTTTGAAAACGGGGGAAATCCGGACATCGTCGGGACGATTCATTTCCGGGTCGCCCGCCGGACGCATTTCCGTGCGCCGGAATTTCCCTTTCGGGCCCCTTGCGCCGCGGTTCGCCCGGGCTCCGGGCCCGGGTGGGCGGACCGGCCGACGCACCGGCCGGGCAAAGCTGGTTGACTTGGCTCGCCCTGCGGCCGCGGCCGGGCGGCACCGAAGCGTGATCCAGGACCAGGAGGTGCGGCGCCGTTATGAGCGTCGATTTCGTCATCCCGTACTACGGCGACCCGGAGTACCTGTTCGCCACCATCGACAGCATCCGGGCCCAGCACCAGCAGGACTGGCGGCTGACCATCGTGGATGACCAGTACCCGGGCACCCGGGCGCTCGAGTACATCGAGAGCCTGGACGACGAACGGATCCGGTACGTCCGCAACGAGGAGCGGCTCGGCCCGAACGGCAACACCTACAAGGCCTCCACCCTGGCCGAGCGCGAGTTCGTCTCGATGATGGGCGCCGACGACCTGCTGGAGCCCGACTACCTGGACGTCGTCCTGGAGCGCCTGCGGGCCGACCCGACCGCGATCGCCGTCCAGCCCGGCGTGCGGGTGATGGACAGCGACGGGAACCTGGTGCCCGCGCTCGGCATCGGCGACAAGGTCAAGCGCCGGATCAGCGCCCCGGCCCGCAAGGCCGGCGTGATCGGCGGCGAGGCCGCGGTGAAGAGCCTGCTCTCCGGCAACTGGCTCTACACGCCGTCGCTCACCTACCGCCAGTCCGCGCTGTCGAAGATCCCGTACCGCCCGGACATCGACGCCATCCACGACCTCGCCTTCATGGTCGACATGCTGATGGAGGGCGGCAACCTGCTGGTCGACGAGCGCGAGGTGTTCCGCTACCGCCGCCACCAGGCCAGCGACTCCTCGAACCGGGTCAAGGACGGCAAGCGCTTCGACGAGGAGCTGCGCTACTACACGCTGATCTCCAAGGAGCTGCGCGCCAAGGGCTGGACGGCCGCGGCCCGCTCGGCGGACCTGCACCTCTCCTCCCGCCTGCACGCCCTGATGGTCGCCGCCGGGCGCCTCGGCGCGGGTGACTTCGCCCACGCCGGCGCCATGGTCGGCCGCGCCGTCCGCAGCAGCTGACCAGGCACTGAGCGGCCGTCGCGGGCCGACGCCCGGAGCCCGGGCTCCGGGCGGCGGTTTTATGATGTCCGCTGTTCTCCGATCGCCGACCACCACGCCACTCCATGCCACTCACCGGACGTGGCCACCGCACGGAAGTGACTGACATGACTGATCTGGCCACCAGCCCGGTCGGCGGCTCCCAGGCGGAGTCCCGACAAGCGGAGGGCGCGATCGCCGCCCGCCTCGGGCGCATGGACGGCCTGCTGGCACGGCCCTGGGCGGTGCGCTCGGCCGAGGCCCTGGTCTCGATCGTGGCGGCCTTCGTCTTCACGCTGCTCTGCACCCGCATCAACGTCAACCCGCTCAACCGGGTCGGTCAGGTCAGCGGCCTGGCCATGGTGCAGAAGTACGCGGCCGTCGTGGGCCTGCCCGTCCTCGCGGTGCTGCTCTACGCCGCCTACCGGGGCAGCCTGGCCCGCTACCAGGTGCTCCAGCGGCTGGTCTGCGCGGCCGTCGCGGGCCTGGCCACCGGCGTGGTCGCCGGCGGCATCGCGGTGGCGCTGAACGGCACCGACTGGGGCCTCGGCGGCCAGGAGGGCGACCCGGGCAACCTCATGGGCATGGCCAACGACATGCTGCGCGGCCAGGGCCTGCCCGGCGTCTACCCGCCCGGCTTCCCGGCCGTGCTGGCGGTCTGGTCGAAGCTGTTCTACGGCGGCGTCGGCGGCGTCGGCTACGCCATGAAGGACGTCCAGCTGATCTGCAGCGCGCTGGTCGGCCCGATGGCCTACCTGTCCTGGCGCCTGCTGCTGCGCCCGGTCTGGGCGCTGCTGATCGCCGTCCCGGCGGCGATCCTCTTCCTGGACCCGATCCGGCCGTACAGCCACGTCACCATGCTGGTCATGGTGCCGATGCTGGCCGGGGCCCTGCGCGAGCTGCGCCGGGCGCACGAGCTGAGCACGCGCTCCACCGTGCTGCGCGGGGTCGGCTTCGGAGCCTCCTTCGGCGTGATGTTCCTCTGGTACTCGGGCTGGTTCGTCTGGGCCGCGCCGGGCGTCTTCGTCCTGACGCTGTTCCTGGTGCCGTGGCGCCGGGGTGCCGCCCGGGTCAGGCGCGCGCTGCTGTTCCTGGCCGCGACCCTGGTCAGCGCCGGCGTGGTGGGCTCGCCGCTGCTGTACGAGCTGGTCAAGGGCGGCGCCCAGGCCACGGACCGGTACGCCTACCTCTCGGTGTACATCGACCCGGCGTACATCATGAGCTGGGCCTCGGACCGCAACGGCGACCTGACGTACCACAACTTCCCCTGGCACGGTGAGCTCGCCGGGCAGAGCGCCTACACGCTGCTGCTGCTGGCCGGCGTCGCGCTGGCGCTCGGCCTCGGGCTGCGCAGCATCACCGTCCGGACCACCGCGGCGACCCTGATCAGCGCCTGGCTGCTGCGCTTCTACTTCGCCTCGCACCTGGCCAAGGACAAGGCCGTCATGCTGTACCCGCGCACCACCTGGATCATCCTCTACGCGCTGATGATCCTCGCGGTGCTCGGCCTGATGTTCGTCGTCCAGCGGGGTGCCGGCTGGCTGCGGACGGTGCAGCGCGTCGGCACCGACGGCGGGCCCGTGCCGCTGACCCTGCGCCCGGCCGTCACCGGCCGGCTGGTCGCCGGCGCGGTCTGCGCGGTGGCGCTGTTCGCCACCATGGCCGCCTCCTGGTCCGCGGACCGCTACATGCCGACCACCAAGCCGGAGTTCGTGCCGACGGCCGACGCCAAGGGCATCGACATGGGTGCGGACGCCTGGCGCGCCCACATCCTGGTGAACCGCGACGGCAAGTGCCCGAAGTACGACCCGGCCGGGCCGACGGACTGCGCACCGGTGAACAAGCAGCTCAAGGAGTACAACAACGAGCCCGACAAGGGCCGGCTGTGGTGCGCCAACGTGACCGGCGAGGAGTGGGCGCTCACCTGCGGCAGCAAGCGGCCCTGGTGACGCCGGGGCCCGGCGCCGCGCGCCGCTGAGGACGGTCACCCGAACGGGGCCGGTGAGGGAGACCTCACCGGCCCCGATTGGCATCCGGGCTGCTCCATGTGGCAGTATGTCCAAGTTGCTCGGTTGAGTGCCGATGCTGCGCGCCTCCCGCCGGGAGGACCGGAAGCGAGTCCCACGTACTCGTCGTTCCCGTGATGGCCGTTAAGCGTGAAGTCGACGCCACGGCAGCTGCGGGGCGAAAGTACGGGAATCTTCCGGGAAGCGTATGCGGGGCCTCGATCCGGCACCCCCCACCCCGGAAAGTTTGAAACCGACGATCTCTTCGCCGGTTTTTTGCAAGCGCGAGTGCGACACGCCCGAGCGCGGGGGTCGGAGGGGAGGTCGTGCAGTGACTAAGACAGAAGGACTACTGAGTAGCCATGGCGGGACAGAAGATCCGCATCCGGCTCAAGGCCTACGACCACGAGGTCATCGACTCCTCGGCGAAGAAGATCGTCGAGACGGTGATCCGGACTGGTGCGCAGGTCGCAGGCCCGGTGCCGCTGCCCACTGAGAAGAACGTGTACTGCGTCATCCGCTCGCCGCACAAGTACAAGGACTCGCGCGAGCACTTCGAGATGCGTACTCACAAGCGTCTGATCGACATCCTCGACCCCACGCCGAAGACGGTTGACTCGCTGATGCGTCTCGACCTGCCGGCCGGCGTCGACATCGAGATCAAGCTCTGAGAGGCGCACCGAAGATGGCTAAGCAGATTAAGGGCATCCTGGGCGAGAAGCTCGGCATGACCCAGGTCTGGGACGAGAACAACCGGGTCGTCCCGGTGACCGTCGTCAAGGCTGGGCCCAATGTCGTGACCCAGGTCCACACCGCCGACAGCCCGGCCGGCTACGACGCCGTCCAGATCGGCTTCGGCGAGATCGACCCCCGCAAGGTGAACAAGCCCCTCGCGGGTCACTTCGCCAAGGCCGGTGTCACCCCGCGCCGCCACCTGGTCGAGCTCCGTACCTCGGACGCGTCCGAGTACACCCTGGGCCAGGAGATCACCGCCGAGCTGTTCGAGGCGGGTGTCAAGGTCGACGTGACCGGCACCTCCAAGGGCAAGGGCTTCGCCGGTGTCATGAAGCGCCACAACTTCCGTGGTCTCGGCGCCGGTCACGGCACCCAGCGCAAGCACCGTTCGCCCGGTTCCATCGGTGGCTGCGCCACCCCGGGCCGTGTGTTCAAGGGCCTGCGCATGGCTGGTCGGATGGGTCACGAGCGTGTGACCACCCAGAACCTGACCGTGCACGCGGTCGACGCGGAGAAGGGTCTGCTGCTCATCAAGGGCGCCGTCCCGGGCCCGAACGGCGGCCTCGTCCTCGTCCGCACCGCGGCGAAGGGGCTGTGAGGAAATGAGCACCATTGACATCCTGTCGCCGGCTGGCGACAAGACCGGCAGCATCGAGCTGCCGGCCGAGATCTTCGACGCGAAGGTCAGCGTTCCGCTGATGCACCAGGTCGTCGTGGCGCAGCTCGCTGCGGCCCGTCAGGGCACCCACAAGACCAAGACTCGTGGCGAGGTCCGCGGTGGCGGCAAGAAGCCGTACCGCCAGAAGGGCACCGGCCGCGCCCGTCAGGGCTCGACCCGTGCGCCGCAGTTCGCCGGCGGTGGCGTCGTGCACGGTCCCGTGCCGCGCGACTACTCGCAGCGGACCCCGAAGAAGATGATCGCCGCCGCCCTGCGCGGTGCGCTCACCGACCGGGCCCGCCACAACCGCATCCACGTCATCACCGACGTGACCGCGACCGAGGCGCCGTCGACCAAGGCCGCCAAGAGCCTGTTCGGCAAGATCACCGAGCGCAAGAACGTCCTCCTGGTCGTCGAGCGTTCGGACGAGCTGGGCCTCAAGTCCGCTCGCAACCTGCCGCACGTGCACATCCTGGACGCCGGTCAGCTGAACACCTACGACGTGCTCGTCTCCGACGATGTGGTCTTCACCCAGGCCGCCTTCGAGCGTTTCGTGGCCGGTCCGGCCGCGTCCGCCAAGGCCGTTGCCGCTGAGGGCGAGCTCGAAGGGAGCGCCGCCTGATGAGCGACGTTACGAGCAAGACGTTCACGGACCCCCGTGACGTCCTGGTGAAGCCGGTCATCTCCGAGAAGAGCTACAGCCTTCTCGACGAGAACAAGTACACGTTCATCGTGTCGCCGGGCGCCAACAAGACCCAGATCAAGCAGGCCGTCGAGGCGGTCTTCTCGGTCAAGGTCGAGGCTGTCAACACGATCAACCGTCAGGGCAAGCGCAAGCGGTCCAAGACGGGCTTTGGCAAGCGCAAGGACACCAAGCGCGCCATCGTGACGCTGGCCGAGGGCAACCGCATCGACATCTTCGGTGGTCCGGTCTCCTGAACAAGGAGATCGTGATCGTCGATTAGGACGAGGACGAGAGAGCCAAATGGGCATCCGCAAGTACAAGCCGACTACGCCGGGCCGTCGTGGCTCCAGCGTGGCCGACTTCGTAGAAATCACGCGGTCCACGCCGGAGAAGTCGCTGGTTCGCCCCCTGCACAGCAAGGGCGGCCGTAACAACGCCGGTCGTGTCACCGCTCGCCACCAGGGTGGCGGTCACAAGCGCGCCTACCGCGTGATCGACTTCCGTCGTCACGACAAGGACGGCGTGCCGGCCAAGGTCGCGCACATCGAGTACGACCCGAACCGCACCGCGCGCATCGCGCTCCTGCACTACGCGGACGGCGAGAAGCGCTACATCATCGCGCCGCGCGGCATCACGCAGGGCGACCGGATCGAGAACGGCGCTGGCGCCGACATCAAGCCGGGCAACAACCTGCCGCTGCGCAACATCCCGGTCGGTACCACCATCCACGCGGTTGAGCTGCGTCCCGGCGGCGGTGCCAAGCTGGCCCGCTCCGCCGGCTCCGGCATCCAGCTGCTGGCGCGTGAGGGCAAGATGGCGCACCTGCGCATGCCCTCCGGTGAGATCCGCCTGGTCGACGCCCGCTGCCGCGCCACCATCGGCGAGGTCGGCAACGCCGAGCAGTCGAACATCAACTGGGGCAAGGCCGGCCGTATGCGCTGGAAGGGCGTCCGCCCGACCGTGCGTGGTGTCGCCATGAACCCGATCGACCACCCGCACGGTGGTGGTGAGGGTAAGACCTCCGGTGGTCGCCACCCGGTCTCGCCGTGGGGTAAGCCCGAGGGCCGTACCCGTCGCCCGAACAAGGCGTCGGACAAGCTCATCGTGCGCCGCCGCAAGACCAACAAGAAGCGCTAGGAGCAGGTCAGATGCCGCGCAGTCTCAAGAAGGGCCCCTTCATCGACGGCCACCTCATCAAGAAGGTGGACGTTCAGAACGAGGCGGGTACCCAGAACGTCATCAAGACCTGGTCCCGTCGTTCCGTGATCTCCCCGAGCATGCTCGGTCACACGATCGCGGTCCACGATGGCCGCAAGCACGTCCCGGTGTTCGTCACCGAGTCGATGGTCGGCCACAAGCTCGGCGAGTTCGCTCCGACCCGCACGTTCCGCGGTCACGTCAAGGACGACCGCAAGTCGAAGCGTCGCTAAGTCGCCTGAGCTTCAGCGCCAGAACGACTCAATGACTTACTCCATTAAGGGGACAACCATGGAAGCCAGGGCCCAGGCGCGGTACATCCGCGTCACGCCCATGAAGGCCCGCCGCGTGGTGGACCTCATCCGTGGCCTGAACGCCACGGAGGCCCAGGCCGTCCTGCGTTTCGCTCCGCAGGCCGCCACCGTGCCGGTCGGCAAGGTGCTCGACAGCGCCATTGCCAACGCCGCGCACAACTACAACCACTCCAACGTGGACGACCTCTACATCTCTGAGGCGTACGTTGACGAGGGCCCGACCCTGAAGCGGTTCCGTCCGCGCGCCCAGGGCCGTGCCTACCGGATCCGCAAGCGGACCAGCCACATCACCGTGGTCGTCAGCAGCAAGGAAGGGACCCGGTAATGGGCCAGAAGGTTAACCCGCACGGGTTCCGCCTCGGCATCAGCACGGACTTCAAGTCCCGCTGGTACGCCGACAAGCTGTACAAGGACTACGTCAAGGAAGACGTCGCCATTCGTCGCATGATGACGAAGGGCATGGAGCGCGCCGGCATCTCCAAGGTCGAGATCGAGCGCACCCGCGACCGCGTCCGCGTTGACATCCACACCGCCCGCCCCGGCATCGTCATCGGCCGCCGTGGCACCGAGGCCGACCGCATCCGCGGCGACCTCGAGAAGCTGACCGGCAAGCAGGTCCAGCTGAACATCCTCGAGGTCAAGAACCCCGAGCTGGACGCCCAGCTCGTGGCTCAGGGCGTCGCGGAGCAGCTGTCCTCCCGCGTGTCGTTCCGCCGTGCCATGCGCAAGTCGATGCAGGGCACCATGAAGTCCGGCGCCAAGGGCATCAAGGTCCAGTGCTCCGGTCGTCTCGGCGGCGCCGAGATGAGCCGTTCGGAGTTCTACCGCGAGGGCCGTGTGCCGCTGCACACCCTGCGCGCGAACGTCGACTACGGCTTCTTCGAGGCCAAGACCACCTTCGGCCGCATCGGCGTGAAGGTCTGGATCTACAAGGGCGACGTCAAGAACATCGCCGAGGTCCGCGCTGAGAACGCCGCTGCCCGCTCGGGCAACCGCCCGGCCCGTCCCGAGGGTGGTCGTCCCGCCCGCGGTGGCGAGCGCCGTGGTGGCGAGCGCGGTGGCCGCGGCCGTCGTCCCGCCGCTGCCGAGGCCCCCGCGGCCCCGGTCGCCGAGGCTCCGGCTGCCGAGAACACCGGAACGGAGGCCTGACCGCAATGCTGATCCCCCGTCGGGTCAAGCACCGCAAGCAGCACCACCCGAAGCGTCGCGGCGCTTCCAAGGGTGGCACCGAGCTGGCGTTCGGCCAGTTCGGCATCCAGGCCGTGACCCCGGCCTACGTGACGAACCGTCAGATCGAGTCCGCTCGTATCGCGATCACCCGTCACATCCGCCGTGGTGGCAAGGTCTGGATCAACATCTACCCGGACCGTCCGCTGACCAAGAAGCCGGCCGAGACCCGCATGGGTTCCGGTAAGGGTTCGCCGGAGTGGTGGATCGCGAACGTGCACCCGGGTCGGGTCATGTTCGAGCTGTCGTACCCGAACGAGAAGGTTGCTCGCGAGGCGCTCACCCGCGCCGCGCACAAGCTGCCGATGAAGTGCCGGATCGTCCGGCGCGAGGACGGTGAGAGCTGATGTCGGCCGCTACCAAGGCTGCTGAGCTTCGCTCGCTGGACAACGAGGGTCTCGTTGCCAAGCTTCGCGAGGCCAAGGAGGAGCTGTTCAACCTCCGCTTCCAGGCGGCGACCGGGCAGCTCGACAACCACGGACGGCTCAAGCTCGTCCGTAAGGACATCGCGCGGATCTACACCCTGATGCGCGAGCGCGAGCTGGGCATCGAGACGGTGGAGAACGCCTGATGACTGAGAACACCAACGAGACGCGCGGTTTCCGCAAGACCCGTGAGGGTCTCGTCGTCAGCGACAAGATGGACAAGACCGTCGTCGTCGCCGTCGAGGACCGCGTCAAGCACGCTCTGTACGGCAAGGTCATCCGCCGTACGAACAAGCTGAAGGCGCACGACGAGGCCAACGCCTGCGGCATCGGCGACCGGGTCCTCCTCGCGGAGACCCGCCCGCTGTCCGCGACGAAGCGCTGGCGCGTCGTCGAGATCCTCGAGAAGGCCAAGTAACGAAGCCGATGTGGTACGGCCGTATGTGCAGCGGGTCCCCCCGGGACGCCGGTGTGAGCAGCGGCCGGCCCGTCGACTCTCGTTGACGATCAGGAGAAAGCTGTGATCCAGCAGGAGTCGCGACTGCGTGTTGCCGACAACACTGGTGCCAAGGAGATCCTTTGCATCCGTGTTCTCGGTGGCTCCGGTCGTCGCTACGCCGGAATCGGGGACGTCATCGTCGCGACCGTCAAGGACGCGATCCCCGGTGGTTCGGTGAAGAAGGGTGACGTCGTCAAGTGCGTCGTCGTCCGCACCGTCAAGGAGCGTCGTCGTCCGGATGGCTCGTACATCCGCTTCGACGAGAACGCCGCTGTCGTGCTGAAGAACACCGAGGGTGACCCCCGTGGCACCCGTATCTTCGGCCCGGTCGGCCGCGAGCTGCGCGACAAGAAGTTCATGAAGATCATCTCGCTGGCGCCGGAGGTGCTCTAACCCATGGCGAACAGCATGAAGATCAAGAAGGGTGACCTGGTTCAGGTCATCACCGGCAAGGACAAGGGCAAGCAGGGCAAGGTCATCCAGGCCATCCCCGCTGAGAACAAGGTCCTGGTCGAGGGTGTGAACCGGGTCAAGAAGCACACCAAGCCGGGTCCGGGCACCCAGGGTGGCATCGTCACCGTCGAGGCCCCGGTTCACGTCTCCAACGTCCAGCTGGTCGTGGAGAAGGACGGCAAGAAGGTCGTCACCCGCGTTGGCTACCGCTTCGACGACGAGGGCAACAAGATCCGCGTTGCCAAGCGAACCGGTGAGGACATCTGATGTCTGAGACGACTGTTGAGAAGGTGGCCCCCCGCCTCAAGGAGCGTTACAACTCCGAGATCAAGGGCCAGCTGCAGGAGCAGTTCTCGTACGAGAACGTCATGCTGATCCCCGGCCTGGTCAAGGTCGTGGTCAACATGGGTGTCGGCGAGGCCGCCCGTGACAGCAAGCTGATCGAGGGCGCGATCCGCGACCTGACCGCGATCACCGGTCAGAAGCCGGCCGTGACCAAGGCTCGCAAGTCCATCGCGCAGTTCAAGCTGCGCGAGGGCCAGCCGATCGGCACGCACGTCACCCTCCGTGGTGACCGCATGTGGGAGTTCCTGGACCGTCTGGTGTCGCTGGCCCTGCCGCGTATCCGTGACTTCCGTGGCCTCTCCCCGAAGCAGTTCGACGGCCGTGGCAACTACACCTTCGGTCTGACCGAGCAGGTTATGTTCCACGAGATCGACCAGGACAAGGTCGACCGTCAGCGCGGTATGGACATCACCGTCGTGACCACCGCTCAGACCGACGACGAGGGCCGGGCGCTCCTGCGCGCTCTGGGCTTCCCGTTCAAGGAGGCGTGAGCCAATGGCGAAGAAGTCCCTCATCGCGAAGTCCGAGCGCAAGCCGAAGTTCGGCGTCCGGGCCTACACCCGGTGCCAGCGCTGCGGCCGTCCGCACTCGGTGTACCGCAAGTTCGGCCTGTGCCGTGTGTGCCTCCGCGAGATGGCGCACCGCGGCGAGCTGCCGGGCGTGACCAAGAGCTCCTGGTAATCCAGAGCCCTAGGCACCGCTAGCGAAGCAGAGGTGCCCGATCCCACACCGGCTCGTTTTGGGCCTCCTTACGGAATCCCGTAAGGTTGTGGGGTCGGGCCCCCTGCCACGGCTTCCCCATGGTTGTCCGTGGTCCTCTTCTGGGAGGGCTCGCACCCAGTCTTACTACGTCGTAGGTCCCCTGCGCTTGTGCCCCTGACGCACTCGGAAGAGTGCGGCGGGGGGACCTGGTGCGGAGAAACCACGGCGAGAGAGGCCTGAGGCCATCATGACCATGACCGACCCCATCGCAGACATGCTCACGCGTCTGCGTAACGCGAACTCGGCGTACCACGACTCCGTGGCGATGCCGGCCAGCAAGATCAAGGCGCACGTCGCCCAGATCCTGCAGCAGGAGGGGTACATCTCCTCCTACAAGGTTGAGGAGCCCGTCGAGGGCGAGGTCGGCAAGAAGCTGACCATCGAGCTCAAGTTCGGCCCCAACCGTGAGCGCTCGATCGCCGGCATCAAGCGGATCAGCAAGCCGGGTCTGCGCGTTTACGCAAAGTCCACCAACCTGCCGAAGGTTCTCGGCGGCCTGGGCGTGGCCATCATCTCCACGTCGTCCGGCCTCCTGACCGACAAGCAGGCCGCCAAGAAGGGCGTAGGCGGAGAAGTTCTCGCCTACGTCTGGTAATTCGGGAAACGGAGGTACAGCAATGTCGCGCATTGGACGGCTGCCCATCCAGGTCCCCGCTGGCGTGGACGTCACCATCGATGGCCAGGCGGTCTCGGTGAAGGGCCCCAAGGGCACCCTCACCCACGTCGTCGCCGAGCCGATCGAGATCGGCAAGGGCGAGGACGGCATCGTGCTCGTCACCCGCCCGAACGACGAGCGTCGCTCGAAGGCCCTGCACGGCCTGACCCGCACGCTGGTGGCGAACATGATCACCGGCGTGACCGCGGGCTACCGCAAGTCGCTGGAGATCAGCGGTGTCGGCTACCGAGTCGCTGCGAAGGGCTCCGACATGGAGTTCCAGCTCGGCTACAGCCACCCCATCCTGGTCCCCGCGCCGGAGGGCATCTCCTTCGTCGTCGAGTCGCCCACCAAGTTCCACGTGGACGGCATCGACAAGCAGAAGGTCGGCGAGGTCGCCGCGAAGATCCGCAAGCTGCGCAAGCCCGACCCGTACAAGGCCAAGGGCGTCAAGTACGCGGGCGAGGTCATCCGCCGCAAGGTCGGAAAGAGTGGTAAGTAAGCGATGAGCGTCTCTGTCAAGATCGGCAAGGGCAACGCCTACAAGAGCGCCGCTCGCAAGCGCCGCGCGATCCGCGTTCGCAAGCGCGTCGTCGGCACCGAGGTGCGTCCGCGTCTCGTTGTGACGCGCTCGAACCGTCACATGGTCGCCCAGGTCATCGACGACGCCAAGGGTCACACCCTGGCGTCGGCGTCCACCCTCGACGTGTCCATCAAGGGCGCCGAGGGCGACAAGACCGAGCTGGCCAAGAAGGTCGGGAGCCTGGTCGCCGAGCGCGCCAAGGCCGCCGGCATCGAGGCGGTCGTGTTCGACCGCGCGGGCAACCGGTACGCCGGCCGCATCGCCGCCCTGGCGGACGCGGCCCGTGAGGCCGGGCTCGACTTCTAAGCCGCTCGTCGACTCTGTCGGCGGACGTAATCGAGAGAGGTAATTCCAATGGCTGGACCCCAGCGCCGCGGTAGCGGCGCCGGCGGCGGCACCGGTGGCGAGCGGCGCGACCGTAAGCGTGACGACCGGGGCAACGCCCCCGCCGTCGAGAAGACCGCTTACGTCGAGCGCGTCGTCGCGATCAACCGTGTCGCCAAGGTTGTCAAGGGTGGTCGTCGCTTCTCCTTCACCGCGCTGGTCGTGGTGGGCGATGGCGAGGGCACCGTGGGTGTTGGTTACGGGAAGGCGAAGGAGGTTCCGGCCGCCATCGCCAAGGGTGTTGAGGAGGCCAAGAAGAACTTCTTCAAGGTCCCCCGTATCCAGGGCACCATTCCGCACCCCATCCAGGGTGAGAAGGCCGCCGGCGTCGTGCTGCTGAAGCCCGCCGCCCCCGGTACCGGTGTTATCGCCGGTGGTCCGGTGCGCGCCGTCCTGGAGTGCGCCGGCATCCACGACATCCTGTCGAAGTCGCTCGGCTCGGACAACGCGATCAACATCGTGCACGCCACGGTGGCCGCTCTGAAGGGCCTCGTGCGCCCCGAGGAGATCGCCGCCCGTCGTGGCCTCCCGCTGGAGGACGTGGCCCCGGCCGCGCTGCTGCGGGCCCGCGCTGCAGGGGTGAGCGCCTGATGGCTCGCCTGAAGATCACGCAGACCAAGTCGTACATCGGCAGCAAGCAGAATCACCGTGACACCCTGCGTTCGCTTGGTCTCAAGCGCATGCACGACGTCGTGGTGAAGGAGGACCGTCCCGAGATCCGCGGGATGGCCCAGACGGTCCGTCACCTGGTGACGGTTGAGGAGGTGGACTGATCATGGGCGACAACCCGATCAAGATCCACAACCTGCGTCCCGCCCCGGGTGCCAAGACCGAGAAGATCCGCGTGGGTCGTGGTGAGGGCTCCAAGGGTAAGACCGCCGGTCGTGGCACCAAGGGCACCAAGGCCCGCTACCAGGTTCCGCAGCGCTTCGAGGGTGGCCAGATGCCCCTCCACATGCGCCTGCCGAAGCTGAAGGGCTTCAAGAACCCGTTCAAGATCACGTTCCAGGTCGTCAACCTCGACAAGCTGGCCGAGCTCTACCCGCAGGGTGGAGAGGTCACCGTCGAGGACCTGGTCGCCAAGGGCGCGGTTCGTAAGAACTCCCTCGTCAAGGTGCTCGGCACCGGCGAGATCTCGGTCGCGCTGCAGGTGACGGTCGACGCCGTCTCCGGCTCCGCCGCCGAGAAGATCACCGCCGCCGGCGGTACCGTCACCGAGCTCGTCTGAGCGCGCTGACCTGATGCGAGCCCCGCATCTCCTTCGGGAGGTGCGGGGCTCGTTCTTTTTCCCGGGGATTCCTTCTTCCGGGGCCCTCGTTCTTTTGTGTGGCAAAACCGGGCATCCCGTACCCCGTGAGTGGGGGAGGGGCGGTACGCGCTTCTTTCGAGTGGCTGCGCACTGTTAGAGTCCGTGGAGTTCCCTTGTAGGCTGCGCGTAGGCTCGCCTGTGCCGTCTGTACGGGAGCCCGACCCGCAAACTCCCCATTCAGGACCGACCCTCCCGCCGACGACGTGCGGGAGGCGCAGGAGGCACCGTGCTCAGTGCGTTCGCGCGGGCGTTCCAGACGCCCGACCTGCGCAAGAAGCTGCTGTTCACGCTGGGCATCATGGTGCTGTTCCGGCTGGGCTCGCACATCCCGATCCCCGGCGTGAGCTTCACGGCCGTGAACGAGTGTGTGAAGGAAGCCAAGAACACCGGCCTCTTCGGACTCGTCAACCTGTTCAGCGGCGGCGCGCTCCTCCAGCTGACGATCTTCGCGCTCGGCATCATGCCGTACATCACCGCGAGCATCATCCTCCAGCTCCTCACCGTCGTGATCCCGCGGCTCGAGGCGCTGAAGAAGGAGGGCCAGGCCGGCCAGGCGAAGATCACCCAGTACACCCGCTACCTGACCATCGCGCTCGCCGTGCTCCAGGGCACCGGCATCGTGGCGACGGCCTCCAGCGGCGCGCTCTTCTCCGGCTGCCCCGTGAACAACCAGATCGTCCCGGACACCAGCGTGTTCCGGATCGCGGTCATGGTGATCACGATGACGGCCGGCACCACGGTCATCATGTGGCTGGGCGAGCTGATCACCGACCGCGGCATCGGCAACGGCATGTCGCTGCTGATCTTCACCTCGATCGCGGCGCAGTTCCCGTCCTCGATGTGGGCGATCAAGCAGTCCGGCACCATCGGCGGCGGCTGGGTCGAGTTCCTGTCCGTGGTCGCGGTCGGCATCATCGTTGTGAGCCTGGTCATCTTCGTCGAGCAGGCCCAGCGCCGGATCCCGGTGCAGTACGCGAAGCGGATGATCGGCCGCCGGGCGTTCGGCGGCACCTCGACGTACATCCCGCTCAAGGTGAACCAGGCCGGTGTCATCCCGGTCATCTTCGCCTCGTCGCTGCTGTACATCCCCGCCCTGGTCGTCCAGCTGACCAACAGCCAGGCCGGCTGGGCCACGTGGATCCGGACGAACTTCGTCAAGGGTGACCACCCGATCTACATGGCCACCTACTTCCTGCTGATCGTCTTCTTCGCCTTCTTCTACGTCGCCATCTCCTTCAACCCCGAAGAAGTTGCCGACAATATGAAGAAGTATGGTGGGTTCATCCCGGGCATCCGGGCCGGCCGACCGACGGCCGAGTACCTGAACTACGTGCTGACCCGAATCACGTGGCCGGGTTCGCTCTACCTGGGCCTGATCGCGTTGATCCCGATGATCGCCCTGGTCGCCTTCGGACAGCAGACCAACTTCCCGTTCGGCGGCACCAGCGTGCTCATCGTCGTCGGCGTCGGACTCGAAACTGTGAAGCAGATCGAGAGCCAGCTCCAGCAGCGCAATTACGAAGGGTTCCTCCGCTGATGCGTATCGTCCTCGTTGGTCCTCCCGGGGCCGGGAAGGGTACTCAGGCGCACCTGCTCGCCAAGACCCTGTCCATTCCCCACATCTCCACCGGCGACCTCTTCCGCGCCAACATCGGCCAGGGCACCCCGCTGGGGCTCGAGGCCAAGAGCTACATGGACGCGGGCCGGCTGGTTCCGGACGAGGTCACCATCGGGATGGCCAAGGACCGCATGCTCCAGGAGGACGCCGCCAACGGCTTCCTGCTCGACGGCTTCCCCCGCAACCTGGGCCAGGCCAAGGCGCTGGACGAGTTCCTCGCCGAGCAGGGCATCGTCCTGGACGGCGTGCTGGACCTGGAGGTCCCCGAGGACGAGGTCGTCCGCCGGATCGCCGGCCGCCGGCTGTGCCGCAACGACGGCGGCCACGTCTTCCACGTGGACTACAACCCGCCGAAGGCCGACGGCGTCTGCGACGAGTGCGGCGGCGAGCTGTACCAGCGCTCGGACGACACCGAGGACAAGGTGCGCACCCGCCTGGAGGTCTACCACACGGAGACCGAGCCGATCATCGACTACTACGCCCAGCAGGGCCTGGTCGCGACGATCCCGGCCCTCGGCAAGGTGGACGAGGTCACCCAGCGCGCGATCGAGGCGCTGAAGCAGCAGGGCTGAGTTCTCTCAGCGACGTACGTACGGCCGGGTCGCCCCTTGAGCGGGCGGCCCGGCCGTTTTCGGCGTCGTACGGTGGTAGCAGTGGTAATCCGGACTTGGAAGGCGTGACCAGATGGTGGAGATCAAGACCCCCGAGCAGATCGCGAAGATGCGAGCGGCCGGGCTGGTCGTCGCCGAGGCCCTCAAGGCCTGCCGCGAGGCGGTCGCTCCGGGGGTGACCACCCAGGAGCTCAACGACGTCGCGGACAAGGTCATCACCGACCACGGCGCCACCTCGAACTTCCGCGCCCACCACGGCGGCCTCTGGTTCCCCGGGGTGATCTGCGCCTCGGTGAACAACGAGGTCGTGCACGGCATCCCCGGCGAGCGGGTGCTCCAGGAGGGCGACCTCATCTCGATCGACTGCGGGGCCATCCTGGACGGCTGGCACGGCGACGCGGCGATCACCGTCGCGGTCGGCGAGGTCCGCCCCGAGGTCGAGATGCTGAGCCGGGTGACCGAGGGCTCGATGTGGGCCGGCATCGCGCAGATGAAGAAGACCAACCGCCTGGTCGACGTCTCCAAGGCGATCGAGGGCTTCATCCGGCGCCAGCCGCTGCCGCCGAAGGGCAAGTGGGGCATCACCGAGGGCTACGGCGGCCACGGCATCGGCACCGCGATGCACATGGAGCCGCACGTGCTGAACTACGTGGAGCGCGGCCGCGGCAAGGGCCCGAAGCTCGTCCCCGGCACGGTGCTGGCGATCGAGCCGATGGTCTCGCTGGGCACCCCGCACACCGCGGTGCTGGACGACGAGTGGACGGTCGTCACCAACGACGGCACCTGGGCCTCGCACTGGGAGCACTCGGTGGCCGTCACCGAGCAGGGCCCGCTGGTCCTGACCGCCTTCGACGGCGGCCGGGCCGAGCTCGCGAAGCTGGGCGTCACCGCCGCGCCGGACCCGCTCGGCTGAGGCGCGTCCCGGCCGCCCGGTCGCGGGCCGGCGGCCGGTTCCCGTCGCTGACGGGGGAGCGGAGCCCTGGAGGTTTGGACCTCCAGGGCTTTTGTCCTATTTTTATCGGCTGGCAGTTGCTTCAGCAGCATCGATCGAGCAGGAGACAGCAGTGCTCAAGGGATTCCGCGACTTCATGATGCGCGGCAACGTCGTCGACATGGCCGTCGGTGTGGTCATCGGCGCCGCGTTCACGGGGGTGGTGACCGGCTTCGTCTCCGCGTTCCTCACCCCGCTGGTCGGCGTCGTGGTCGGCGCGGCCGGCGACTTCAGCTCCTACAAGGCGACCGTGGCCGGAGTGACCTTCCCCTACGGCCAGTTCCTCAACGTGCTGATCGCCTTCGTGATGACCGCCGCGGTGCTCTACTTCTGCGTCGTCCTGCCGGTCACCAAGGCCACCGCGCGCTACCTGCCGAAGAAGCCGAAGGCTCCGAAGCGCCCCTGCCCGGAGTGCCTGACCGAGATCCCGCAGGCCGCCCGGCGCTGCTCGGCCTGCACCGCGCACGTCGAGCCGCTGGCCGTTCCGACCGGGGTGTGACGGTCACCGCCTTCCGGGGCCTCCGTTTTGGCCCACCGGACGCGCTGGCGTAGGATGGACCGTCGGCTCACTCGTAGCGTGCTTCAGCACGCCCTCTTCCCCTCGGGGGCGGGGTGAACCCAGGTTCGCACGAGCGTTCCGCATACGGTAGCCGGTCCCGGAAGGTGGATCTCGCAGTTCATGGCTAAGAAGCAAGGCGCCATTGAGATCGAGGGCACCGTGATCGAGTCTCTTCCGAACGCGATGTTCAAGGTCGAGCTGCAGAACGGTCACAAGGTCCTCGCGCACATCAGTGGCAAGATGCGCATGCACTACATCCGCATCCTGCCGGACGACCGGGTCGTCGTGGAGCTCAGCCCCTACGACCTCACGCGCGGACGGATCGTCTACCGCTACAAGTAAGAACGTCAGATCTAGACCCGGAGAACCTGAAACATGAAGGTCAAGCCGAGCGTCAAGAAGATCTGCGACAAGTGCAAGGTGATCCGCCGTCACGGTCGGGTCATGGTGATCTGCGACAACCTGCGCCACAAGCAGCGCCAGGGCTGATCTCTCCCCAGCATTTCTCGTAGTACTTCGCGCGACGCGAAAACGTCATAAGCGGGCTACCCGATCCGACCTTGGGAAAGGACGGACTGCCGCCCCCGGTCAGAGGCCGGGGCTCCCTCATCGAGAGATGAAGGAGTAGGTAGCACGCAAGACCTCTGAAGAACCACAGGAGCCTTGAATGGCACGCCTCGCCGGCGTTGATCTCCCCCGTGAGAAGCGGATCGAGATCGCCCTCACCTACGTGTACGGCATCGGCCGTACCCGCGCCCAGCAGACCCTCGCCGAGACCGGCGTCAACCCGGATGTCCGCGTTCGCGACATCTCCGAGGAAGACCTGGTCAAGCTGAGCCAGTACATCGACGCCAACTACACGGTCGAGGGTGACCTCCGCCGTGAGGTGGCCGCCGACATCCGCCGCAAGGTCGAGATCGGCTGCTACGAGGGTCTGCGTCACCGCCGTGGCCTGCCGGTCCGCGGCCAGCGCACCCACACCAACGCGCGTACCCGCAAGGGCCCGCGTCGCGCGATCGCCGGTAAGAAGAAGCCGGGCAAGAAGTAGTCCGTCCCGTAACCGGACATCCCTCCGGCCCGCGGGTCAGCGGACCGACCACCTCAGTAGGAGAACAGACTTATGCCCCCCAAGGGTCGTCAGGCTGCCGGCGCGAAGAAGATCCGCCGCAAGGAAAAGAAGAACGTCGCTCACGGCCACGCGCACATCAAGAGCACGTTCAACAACACCATCGTTTCGATCACCGACCCCGCGGGCAACGTGATCTCCTGGGCCTCCGCCGGCCACGTCGGCTTCAAGGGCTCGCGCAAGTCCACCCCGTTCGCCGCGCAGATGGCCGCCGAGGCCGCTGCCCGTCGCGCGCAGGAGCACGGCATGCGCAAGGTCGACGTCTTCGTCAAGGGTCCGGGCTCCGGCCGTGAGACCGCGATCCGTTCGCTCCAGGCCACCGGCCTCGAGGTCGGCTCGATCCAGGACGTCACCCCCACCCCGCACAACGGCTGCCGTCCGCCGAAGCGCCGCCGCGTCTGACGCAGCGCCTTCGGGCACGCTGGGTTTGCTTTGAAACCTCGTACGGGCTCCCGTTCTCCGCGGGAGCCCGTACGCTTGGTCCTGTCGGCATCAAATAGTGGGTGCCGAAGACAACTGGAGGAACATCCCCCATGCTTATCGCTCAGCGTCCGTCGCTGACCGAAGAGGTCGTCGACGAGTTCCGCTCGCGGTTCGTGATCGAGCCGCTGGAGCCGGGCTTCGGCTACACCCTCGGCAACTCCCTGCGCCGCACGCTCCTGTCGTCGATCCCGGGTGCCGCTGTCACCAGCATCCGCATCGACGGCGTCCTGCACGAGTTCACCACCGTGCCGGGCGTCAAGGAGGACGTGACCGACCTCATCCTCAACATCAAGCAGCTGGTCGTCTCCTCGGAGCACGACGAGCCGGTCGTGATGTACCTGCGCAAGCAGGGCCCGGGTGTCGTCACCGCCGCCGACATCGCCCCGCCGGCGGGTGTCGAGGTGCACAACCCGGAGCTGGTCCTCGCGACCCTCAACGGCAAGGGCAAGCTGGAGATGGAGCTGACCGTCGAGCGCGGTCGCGGCTACGTCTCCGCCGTCCAGAACAAGGCCTCCGGCCAGGAGATCGGCCGCATCCCGGTCGACTCGATCTACAGCCCCGTGCTGAAGGTCACCTACAAGGTCGAGGCCACCCGTGTCGAGCAGCGGACCGACTTCGACAAGCTGATCGTCGACGTCGAGACCAAGCCCGCCATGCGTCCGCGCGACGCCATGGCCTCGGCCGGCAAGACCCTGGTGGAGCTGTTCGGCCTCGCCCGCGAGCTGAACATCGACGCCGAGGGCATCGACATGGGCCCGTCCCCGACGGACGCCGCCCTGGCCGCCGACCTGGCGCTGCCGATCGAGGAGCTGGAACTCACCGTCCGCTCCTACAACTGCCTCAAGCGCGAGGGCATCCACACCGTGGGTGAGCTCGTCGCCCGCTCCGAGGCCGACCTGCTCGACATCCGCAACTTCGGTGCGAAGTCGATCGACGAGGTCAAGGCGAAGCTGGCCGGCATGGGCCTGGCCCTCAAGGACAGCCCGCCCGGGTTCGACCCGACCGCCGCCGCCGACGCCTTCGGCGCGGACGACCTGGACGACGCGGGTTACGCGGAGACCGAGCAGTACTGAAAGACTTGACCGCGGGGGCGGTTCCTGCCGGAACCGCCTCCGTCGTCGTGAAAGTCGTGCGGGCACCGTGCCCGTACGCCCGCTGCGGTACCTGGTACGGCCGCAGTCGGAGATTCGAGGAGTAATTCCATGCCGCGTCCCACCAAGGGTGCCCGCCTCGGCGGCGGCCCGCACCACGAGCCGCTGCTGCTCGCCGGTCTGTGCCGGGAGCTGTTCCAGTACGGCCGCATCACCACGACCGAGGCCAAGGCCCGTCGGATGCGCCCGCTGGCGGAGAAGCTGATCACCAAGGCGAAGAAGGGCGACATCCACAACCGTCGCCTGGTGCGCAAGACGATCACCGACATCTCGGTGCTGCACACCCTCTTCACCGAGATCGCGCCGCGCTACGAGAACCGCCCGGGTGGCTACACCCGCATCACCAAGATCGGTCCCCGTCGTGGCGACAACGCCCCGATGGCCGTGATCGAGCTGGTCGAGGCGCTGACCGTCGCGCAGAACGCGGTCGGCGAGGCCGAGGCCGCCACCAAGCGTGCCGTCAAGGAGGCCGACGAGGCCGCCGCCGTCGAGACCAAGGCCGACGAGGCCGAGGCCGCCGAGCAGGCCTGACACCTCCAGGTGTTCCGCGGGCCCGTTTCCCCAGCAGTGGGGGAGCGGGCCCGTTCCTCATCCCCCGGGAGACGTGAGAAGCAGTGGTCAACGATTGCGCCGAGCAGCCGCCGGTGAAGGACGGTCCGGCCGACGGGTACGTCCGGGTCCGGCTCGACCTGGCCTACCAGGGCGCCGAGTTCTCCGGCTGGGCCCGCCAGAAGGGCGGCCGGCGGACGGTCCAGGAGGAGATCGAGACCGCGCTGCAGATCGTCACCCGCAGCCCCGAGCTGTTCCCGCTCACCGTGGCCGGCCGCACCGACGCCGGGGTGCACGCCCGCGGCCAGGTCGCCCACGTGGACCTCCCGGCCGAGCTCTGGGAGGCCCACCGGGAGAAGCTGCTGCGCCGGCTCGCCGGCCGGCTGCCCGGGGACGTCCGGATCTACCGGGTCGGCGAGGCGCCGGCCGGGTTCGACGCCCGCTTCTCGGCGATCTGGCGCCGCTACGCCTACCGGGTCGCCGACCACCCCGGCGGGGTCGACCCGCTGCTGCGCGGACACGTGCTCTGGCACGACCGGCCGCTGGACGTGGACCGGATGAACGAGGCCGCGAAGCTGCTGCTCGGCGAGCACGACTTCGCCGCGTACTGCAAGAAGCGCGAGGGCGCCACCACCATCCGCACCCTGCTGGAGCTGCACTGGGACCGCGTCCCGGTGGACTCCTACGCAGCCCAGGAGGGCTCCCTCGCGGTCGCCACCGTCCGCGCCGACGCGTTCTGCCACAACATGGTCCGGGCGCTGGTCGGCGCGATGCTGCTGGTCGGCGACGGGCACCGGCCGGTGGAGTTCCCCGGCGAGGTGCTGGCCGGCGGGGTGCGCAACTCCGCGGTCAACGTGATCCGGCCGTACGGGCTCACCCTCGAGGAGGTCGGCTACCCGCCGGACGACCTGCTCGCCGAGCGGAACCGGCAGGCCCGGCGGATGCGCACGCTGCCCGGACAGCCCGCCGCCGGGTAATCCGTTTGGGCCCTGCGCGTCGGCTTGGGACAATCGTCCGCATGGGACACGTCGAGATTTCGCACCTTGAGTACTACCTGCCGGACGGGCGGGTGCTTTTCGACGACGCGTCCTTCCGGGTCGGCGAGGGCGCGGCCGTCGCGCTGGTCGGCGCCAACGGCGCCGGCAAGACCACACTGCTGCGGATGATCGCGGGGGACATCCAGCCGCACGGCGGCTCGGTGACGATCAGCGGCGGGCTCGGCGTGATGCGCCAGTTCGTCGGCACCACCGGCCGCGAGGACCAGCAGGCCACCCCGGGCGCGCTGCCCGCCGACGCCTCCGTCCGCGACCTGCTGGTGTCGGTCGCCCCCGAGCGGATCGCCGTCGCCGCCCGCGCGGTGGACGCCGCCGAGCTGGCGATGATCGCCCAGGACGACGAGAAGACCCAGATGGCCTACGCCCAGGCGCTGTCCGACTGGGCCGACGTGGGCGGCTACGACTACGAGACCGACTGGGACGTCTGCACCATGGCGGCCCTCGGCATGCCCTTCGACAAGGCGCAGTGGCGCGGCCTGAACACCCTCTCCGGCGGTGAGCAGAAGCGGCTCGTCCTGGAGACGCTGCTGCGCGGGCCCGAGGAGGTGCTGCTCCTCGACGAGCCCGACAACTACCTGGACGTCCCCGGCAAGCGCTGGTTGGAGGAGGCCATCAAGGCCACCTCGAAGACCGTGTTGTACATCTCACACGACCGCGAGCTGCTCTCCCGCACCGCGGAGAAGATCATCAGCGTCGAGTCGGGTGCCGCCGGAAGCAGCGTCTGGGTGCACGGCGGGGGCTTCGACTCCTTCCACGAGGCCCGCAAGGACCGGTTCGCACGCTTCGAGGAACTGGGCCGGCGGTGGGACGAGGAACACGCCAAGCTCAAGAAGCTGGTCGTGACCCTGCGCCAGGCCGCGTCGGTCAGCCACGCCCTGGCCACCCGCTACGCCGCCGCGCAGACCCGGCTGAAGAAGTTCGAGGAGGCCGGCCGGCCGGAGGAGCCCCCGCGCGAGCAGTCCATCACCATGCGGCTCAAGGGCGGGCGCACCGGCATGCGCGCCTTCACCATGGAGCGGCTGGAGCTCACCGGCCTGATGCAGCCCTTCGACCTGGAGGTCTTCTACGGCGAGCGGATCGGGGTGCTGGGCGCCAACGGCGCCGGCAAGTCGCACCTGCTGCGGCTGCTGGCCGGCGACACCACGGTCGCCCACACCGGGGACTGGAAGCTGGGCGCGCGGGTCGTCCCCGGCCACTTCCGGCAGACCCACGCCCACCCCGAGCTGTTCGGGCGGACGGTGCGCTCGATCGTCGAGGAGGAACACGCGCTCAGCCGCGGCGCCGCGATGGGCGCGCTGCGCCGCTACGAGCTGGACCGCCAGGAGGAGCAGAAGTTCGAGTCGCTGTCCGGCGGGCAGCAGGCCCGGCTGATGATCCTCAAGCTCGAACTCTCCGGCGTGACGGCCCTGTTGCTCGACGAGCCGACCGACAACCTGGACCTGGAGAGCGCCGAGGCGCTGCAGGCCGGGCTGGAGGCCTTCGAGGGCACCGTGCTGTGCGTGACCCACGACCGCTGGTTCGCCAGGACCTTCGACCGCTTCCTGGTGTTCGGGGCGGACGGCCGGGTCTTCGAGTCGACCGAGCCGGTCTGGGACGTCAACCGGGTGCAGCGCGAACGCTGAGTGACGACAGGGCCTCCGGGCGGTCGCGGTCCGGCGATTTTTGACCCCTCCCCGCCCGCCCGGTAACCTGGACGCTTGATGTGCGTATTGGCTCGCTCTATCTCACGTGAGAGGTCGGTACGCCGGAGACATCAGGTCGTCGACCAGCGGTCCCCCTTGAATTGCGTCCAAGGGTGATCAGGCTGCTCTTCCGACCAGGTGCTCCTGTCAGGACTCACTCACTGAAAAGCGAAGGCTACGACCGTGCGTACGTACAGCCCCAAGCCCGGCGACGTCCAGCGTCAGTGGCACGTCATCGACGCGACCGACGTCGTGCTGGGCCGCCTGGCCTCCCAGGCCGCCAACCTCCTCCGGGGCAAGCACAAGGCGATCTACGCGCCGCACGTTGACACTGGTGACTTCGTCATCATCATCAACGCCGACAAGGTGCACCTGTCCGGTAACAAGAAGACCCAGAAGCTGGCCTACCGCCACTCGGGCTTCCCGGGCGGTCTGCGCTCGGTGCGCTACGACGACCTGCTGGCGAACAACCCGGAGAAGGCCGTCGAGAAGGCCATCAAGGGCATGATCCCCAAGAACAGCCTGGGCCGTCAGATGCTCTCGAAGCTGAAGGTCTACTCGGGCGACCAGCACCCCCACGCTGCCCAGCAGCCGGTGCCGTTCGAGATCACCCAGGTCGCGCAGTAATTCGGCCACCAAGCCCCCCAACACTGAAAAGAGCTGAGGAACACCGTGGCCGAGACCACTGAAACCCTTGAGGTCGACTTCGACGAGAACGTCGAGGGCGAGTACACCTCCGAGGAGAGCTACACCTCCGAGTCGCTGGCCGGCCGCTTCGGCGAGGCCACCCCGGGCGCCGGCCTCGGCCGTCGCAAGGAGGCGATCGCCCGCGTGCGCATCGTCCCCGGCACCGGCCAGTGGAAGATCAACGGTCGCACCCTGGAGAACTACTTCCCCAACAAGGTGCACCAGCAGACCGTGAACGAGCCCTTCAAGCTCCTCGAGCTTGACGGCCGTTACGACGTCGTCGCCCGCATCACCGGTGGCGGCGTCTCCGGCCAGGCCTACGCGCTGCGCCTCGGCGTGGCCCGTGCCCTGAACGAGGCCGACGTGGACAACAACCGCGGCGCGCTGAAGAAGGCCGGCTTCCTGACCCGTGACGCCCGCGCCGTCGAGCGCAAGAAGGCCGGTCTCAAGAAGGCCCGCAAGGCGCCGCAGTACAGCAAGCGCTAATCGCGTCCCAGGGGGTGCGGTCCGCCCTGGCGGCGCACCCCCCTGGTTGCGCGTACCGTCGCCCCGGAGTACCACGTGTACTCCGGGGCGACGTGTTCCCCGGCCGGCGTGCGGTGGCCGGGGACGGTCGGTTGGGTTCCGAGCAGTGGTGATGGAGGACGGGACAGTGGGACGACTCTTCGGTACGGACGGCGTACGCGGGGTGGCGAACGAGGGCCTGACGGCCGAGCTGGCGCTCGGGCTGTCGGTCGCGGCGGCACACGTGCTGGGCGAGGCCGGTGCCTTCGACGGGCACCGCCCGGTCGCGGTGGTCGGCCGTGACCCGCGCGCCTCGGGCGAGTTCCTGGAGGCCGCCGTCATCGCCGGCCTGGCGAGCGCCGGCGTCGACGTGCTCCGGGTCGGCGTCCTGCCCACCCCGGCCGTGGCGTACCTCACCGGCGCGCTCGGCGCCGACTTCGGCGTGATGCTGTCCGCCAGCCACAACGCGATGCCCGACAACGGCATCAAGTTCCTCGCCCGCGGCGGCCACAAGCTGGACGACCGCATCGAGGACGCGATCGAGAACCACTACCGGACGTACTCCATCGGCAGTGACGAGTGGCAGCGCCCGACCGGCGCGGCCGTCGGCCGGGTCCGCGAGTACACCGAGGGCTTCGACAAGTACGTCGCCCACCTGATCGGCGTGCTGCCCAACCGCCTCGACGGCATCAAGGTCGTCATCGACGGCGCCCACGGCGCGGCCGCCTACGTCGCCCCCGAGGCCTTCGCCCGGGCCGGCGCCGAGGTCGTCCACACCCTGGGGGCCGAGCCCACCGGCCTCAACATCAACGACGGCGTCGGCTCCACCCACCTGGACCGGCTGCGCGCCGCCATGAAGGAGCACCGCGCCGACCTCGGCATCGCGCTGGACGGCGACGCCGACCGCTGCCTGGCCGCCGACGCGGACGGCGACGAGGTGGACGGCGACCAGATCATCGCGATCCTGGCCGTCGCCATGAAGGAGGCCGGCACCCTGCGCGGCAACACCGCCGTCGCCACCGTGATGTCCAACCTGGGCTTCAAGCTGGCGATGCAGCGCGAGGGCATCGAGCTGGTGGAGACCGCCGTCGGCGACCGCTACGTGCTGGAGGCCATGAAGGAGCACGGCTTCGCGCTGGGCGGCGAGCAGTCCGGCCACGTCATCCTGCTCGACCACGCCACCACCGGCGACGGCACCCTGACCGGCCTCATGCTGGGCGCCCGACTGGCCGCCACCAAGCAGCCGCTGGCCGACCTCGCCGCCGTGATGACCCGGCTGCCGCAGCAGCTGATCAACGTCAAGGGCGTCGACAAGGCCCGGGTGGCGACCAGCACCGGGCTGGCCGCCGCCGTCGCCGAGGCCGAGACCGAGCTGGGCTCCACCGGCCGGGTGCTGCTGCGCCCGTCCGGCACCGAGCCCCTGGTCCGGGTCATGGTCGAGGCCGCCGACGCGGTGCAGGCGGAGGCCGTCGCCCAGCGACTGGCCGAGGCCGTGCGGACCCACCTGGGCTGAGCCCGTCCCACCCCACGTCGAAGGGGCCCCCGCCGAGTCGGCGGGGGCCCCTTCGGGCTGGTCGCGGTGCGGGCGCTCCTCGGCGCGGGCCGTCAGAGCTTGCGCAGCAGTGCCCGGCGGACCTTGTGGTCCGAGCCCTTCTGCAGGATCAGGGTGGCCCGGCCCCGCGTCGGCAGCACGTTCTCCAGCAGGTTGGGCCGGTTGATGGTGCGCCAGACCTGCCGGCCGTACTCCATCGCCTCCTCCTCCGGCACCTCGGTGAAGCGGCGGAAGTAGGAGTTCGGGTCCTGGAAGGCGGTCTGACGGAGCTTGCGGAACCGGTCCAGGTACCAGTGCTCGATGTCGTCGGTGCGGGCGTCGACGTAGATCGAGAAGTCGAAGTAGTCGGCCACCGCCAGCCGGGTCCGCCCGTCGGTGCCGGGCAGCGCCGGCTGCAGGACGTTCAGGCCCTCGACGATCAGGATGTCCGGGCGCTCCACGGTGAGCCGCTCGTCCGGCACGATGTCGTACACCAGGTGCGAGTACACCGGGGCGGTGACGCGGTCCTTGCCCGCCTTCACGTCCGCGACGAAGCGCATCAGCGCCCGGCGGTCGTACGACTCGGGGAAGCCCTTGCGGGCCATCAGGCCGCGGCGGCGCAGCTCGGCGTTGGGGAGCAGGAAGCCGTCGGTGGTGACCAGTTCGACCCGCGGGTGCTCGGGCCAGCGGGCGAGCAGGGCCTGCAGCAGACGGGCGGTGGTCGACTTGCCGACCGCGACCGAGCCGGCCACGCCGATGATGAACGGCGTGCGGGTGCGCTCGGTGTCCGGCGTGTCCAGGAAGGTGCCCAGCGCGCCGCGCAGGTCGTGCGTGGCGTGGATGTACAGGTTGAGCAGCCGGGACAGCGGCAGGTAGACGTCGCGCACCTCGTCCAGGTCGAGGGCCGTGCCGAGTCCGCGCAGCCGCTCCACCTCCTCGGCGGTCAGCGGCAGCGGCGTACGCTCGCGCAGCGCGCTCCACTCGGCCCGGCTGAGGTCCACGTAGGGGGACGGCGACGGGCCGGCCGAGGTGGCGCCCCGCGTACAGAGTTCGGTCAGCACATGCTCCATTGTGAGCCGTAGCGGCGTTCACGGTGGTTGTGGTGTCGGTCACGCACTGTTCCCCCAAGGCGGGAAAAGGGCCCCAGAACCGCCCTTATGCTGGCACGCATGTGCGGAATTGTTGGATACGTGGGCGCGCAGTCCGCCCTCGACGTAGTAATCGCAGGCCTGCAGCGACTGGAGTACCGGGGCTACGACTCGGCCGGTGTCGCGGTGCAGGCGCAGGACTCCGACGGGCAGTGGAGTCTGGTCACCGACAAGCGGGCCGGCAAGCTCGCCAACCTGGAGAAGTCGCTCGCCGAGACCCCTCTGCCCGGCGGCACCACCGGCATCGGCCACACCCGCTGGGCCACCCACGGCGGCCCGACGGACGCCAACGCCCACCCCCACCTGGACGACGACCTGCGGGTCGCCGTCGTCCACAACGGCATCATCGAGAACTTCGCGCAGCTGCGCGCCGAGATCGCCGAGCGCGGCCACACCCTCCGCTCCGAGACCGACACCGAGGTCGTCGCCCACCTGCTGGGCGAGGCCTACCAGGGCGACCTCGCCGAGGCCATGCGGGTGGTCTGCCGCCGCCTGGACGGCGCGTTCACCCTGGTGGCCGTGCACGCGGACGCGCCGGACGTCGTCGTCGGCGCCCGCCGCAACTCGCCGCTGGTGGTCGGGCGCGGCGAGGGCGAGAACTTCCTCGCCTCCGACGTCGCCGCGTTCATCGCGCACACCCGCGAGGCGATCGAGCTGGGCCAGGACCAGGTCGTCGAGCTGCGCCGGGAGGGCGTGACCGTCACCAACTTCGACGGCACCCCGGCCGACGTGCGCGAGTACCACGTGGACTGGGACGCCTCGGCCGCCGAGAAGGGCGGCTACGACTACTTCATGCTCAAGGAGATCGCCGAGCAGCCGAAGGCCGTCGCCGACACCCTCCTCGGCCGGATCGGCACCGACGGCCGGCTCACCCTCGACGAGCTGCGCATCTCGGACGCCGACCTGCGTTCGGTCGACAAGGTCGTCATCGTCGCCTGCGGCACCGCGTTCCACGCCGGCATGATCGCCAAGTACGCGATCGAGCACTGGACCCGCATCCCCTGCGAGGTCGAGGTCGCGTCCGAGTTCCGCTACCGCGACCCGATCATGGGCCCGGGCACGCTGGTCATCGCCATCTCGCAGTCCGGCGAGACCATGGACACGCTGATGGCGCTGCGGCACGCCCGCGAGCAGGGCGCCAAGGTGCTGGCGATCTGCAACACCAACGGCTCCACCATCCCGCGCGAGTCGGACGCCGTGCTCTACACGCACGCCGGCCCCGAGGTCGCCGTCGCCTCCACCAAGGCGTTCCTGACCCAGCTGGTGGCCTGCTACCTGGTCGCCCTGTACCTGGGCCAGGTCCGCGGCACCAAGTGGGGCGACGAGATCTTCACCATCATCCGCGAGCTCGGCGACGCGCCGAAGCAGGTGGAGCAGGTGCTGGAGACCATGGAGCCGGTGCGCGAGCTGGCCCGCTCCCTGGCCGACGCCCGCTCGGTGCTGTTCCTCGGCCGCCACGTCGGCTTCCCGGTGGCCCTGGAGGGCGCGCTCAAGCTCAAGGAGCTGGCGTACATGCACGCCGAGGGCTTCGCGGCGGGCGAGCTCAAGCACGGTCCGATCGCGCTGATCGAGGAGGGCCTGCCGGTCGTCGTGGTCGTGCCCTCGCCGCGCGGCCGCTCGATCCTGCACGACAAGATCGTCTCCAACATCCAGGAGATCCGGGCCCGCGGCGCCCGCACCATCGTCATCGCCGAGGAGGGCGACGAGGCGGTCGTCCCGTACGCGGACCACCTGATCCGCATCCCGGCCACCCCGACGCTGCTGCAGCCGCTGGTCTCCACCGTCCCGCTGCAGGTCTTCGCCTGCGAGCTGGCCACGGCCAAGGGCCACGAGGTCGACCAGCCGCGCAACCTGGCGAAGTCGGTCACCGTCGAGTAGCACGCGCTCGTCGGCAACGGCGCCCCTGCGGTGGCTGCGTCCTACCGCAGGGGCGCCGTGTCGAGCGCGAACGAGAACGGGGCGGGCAGGTCGATCGACTTGCCGAACCCGACCTGGGTGCGAGTGACGTAGTCGCCGTCCTGAGGGTGGGTGAACAGAGTGACCATGCCCTGGCCGCGGTCGATCAGCAGGTAGCAGGGGATCTCAGCGGTGGCGTAGCCCCTGCGCTTGGATTCGCGGTCCTTGTGCGGGTTGGTCGAGGTGATCTCGAAGACGAGCAGGACACCCCCGGCCGGGGCCCAGGAGTCCGCGTTCTCGAAGTGGCCGACCGGGCTCACCGTGCCGTCGGGAATGAAACGGTTCTTGGGCGACACGATCAGACCCTTGTTCCCCGAGAGGTCCAGATCGATCGCCGCCTTGCGGAAGAACTGCCTGGCGAGCAGCGAGAACGCCGTTTCGTGGGCTCCGTCCGGCGGTGGCGTCACGATGATCTCCCCTTCGATGAACTCGGCCTTGCTGCCCATCGGGGTGTCCAGCTCCAGGAACGCCTGGAGGAGGTTGTCCTCGCCCATCGGGTGCTCGATTGCCGGCATGGCGACCATGGCCCTTCTCCCTCCTGTGGGTCCGTGCCGGGCGACAAACTACGGGTGCGAACCGGCGCGGGCGGGGGATCGATGTGGGTGTCACTCGAAAGTGTGCCGCAGGGCGGGCTCCCGCGGGGCGGGGGCGCGGGCTAGCGTCGGTGGGAGCCGACCGCTGAAGGAGCCCTCGCATGCGCCACGCCCATCGCGTCGAAGTCGTCCGGGCCGCCGAGGGCGAGCTGATCGCCCGGCTGCCGGAGGGGACGCTGATGCAGCGCGCGGCGGCCGGGCTGGCCGCGACCTGCGCCCGGCTGCTGACCCGGGTCCGCGGGCGGGTGTACGGCAGCCGGGTGGTGGTGCTGGCGGGCAGCGGGGACAACGGGGGTGACGCCCTGTACGCCGGGGCGGCACTGGCCCGGCGCGGGGCGCGGGTGACGGCGGTGCTGCTCGCGCCGGAGCGGGTGCACGCGGGCGGGCTGGCCGCGGTGCGGGCCGCCGGCGGGCGAGTGGTGGTGGATCAGGAAGTCGGCCTGGCCGACTTCTCGTGCGCGGACCTCGTGCTGGACGGCATCGTCGGCATCGGGGGCCGCGGCGGGCTGCGCCCCGGGGCCGTGCCCTACGCCCGTGCCGGGAGGCGCGGGACGGTGGTGGCCGTCGACCTGCCCAGCGGCGTGGACGCCGACACCGGCGAGGTGCCCGGCGTGGCGCTGCGGGCGGACGTCACGGTCTGCTTCGGCACCTACAAGCCAGGCCTGCTGGTGGACCCGGGGGCCTCCTACGCGGGCGCCGTCCAGCTGGTCGGGATCGGACTGGAGCCGCCCGAGCCCGAGGTGACGGCCCTGCAGCACGCGGACGTGGCGGCGCTGCTGCCGCAGCCGGGCGCGGAGAGCGACAAGTACCGGCGCGGCGTCGTGGGGGTGGCGGCCGGCTCGGCGACGTACCCGGGCGCGGCCGTGCTGGCGGTCGCCGGGGCGCTGCGCGGGGGCGCCGGCGCCGTCCGGTACGTCGGCACGGCGGCCGAGGAGGTGGTGCGGCGGTTCCCGGAGGCGCTGGTCACCGAGGGCGGACCGGCCGGCGCGGGCCGGGTGCAGGCGTGGGTGGTCGGCCCGGGCGGCGGCGACGGCGCGCGGCAGGCGCTGGCCGAGGCGCTGGCGGCCGACGTCCCGGTGCTGGTGGACGCGGACGGGCTGACCGAACTGGCCCGGCTCGGCCCGGACGCGCTGGCCGGCCGGACGGCCCCGACCCTGCTCACCCCGCACACCGGCGAGGCCGCCCGCCTCCTCGCCGGCGCCGACGGCACCGCGCCGCCGAGCGCCGACGCGCTGGCGGCCACCCGGCTGGCCACCGCCCGCCGGCTGGCGGCCGCCTACCGGGCGACGGTCCTGCTGAAGGGCTCCACCACGGTGGTCGCCGACCCGGGCGGCGCCGTCCGGGTCAACCCGACCGGCAGCTCCTGGCTGGCCACCGCTGGCAGCGGGGACGTCCTGGCGGGCCTGGCGGGCTCCCTGCTGGCGGCCGGTCTGGCTCCGCTGGACGCCGCCTCGGCGGCGGCCTACCTGCACGGCCTGGCGGGCCGGGAGGCGGCGGGCGAGCCGGGCGCGCCGGTGACGGCGCTCGGGGTCGCGGAGGCGCTGCCCGGAGCCTGGCGGTCCGTCCGGCGGGGCTGAACGGGCGGCGGGGGAGCGGAACCGACCCGTCCGTCCCGGGCGTCCGGAACAGGGTGACGAGCGGTCCTGCGCAGGTCGGCGCGGTGCGGGGAGGCCGGGCGCCGGCCGCCGCGCCGACGGGCCGTTCGGCGAGGACTCCGGGACGTCTGGGAGACTGACCCTGATGACAACTGCGAACACGACCGGCACGGCCACCCTCACCGACGGCGTACGGGCCGAGGCGACCATCGATCTGGCCGCTCTGCGCGGCAACCTCGCCGCGCTGCGCGAACGCGTCGGCAGCGCGGCGGTGATGCTCGCGGTCAAGGCGGACGCCTATGGCCACGGCGCGGTCGAGTGCGCCCGCGAGGCGGTCGCGAACGGGGTCGGCTGGCTCGGTTGCGCCACGCCCGAGGAGGCGCTGGCGCTGCGGGCCGCGGGCATCCGCCCGGAGCAGGCCCGGATCCTGTGCTGGCTGTGGACGCCGGGCGGGCCGTGGCGGGAGGCGCTGCGTGCGGACCTCGACATCTCGGTCAGCGGCCAGTGGGCGCTGGACGAGCTGCTGCCCGCCGTCCGGGAGACCGGTGTCCCGGCCCGGGTGCACCTGAAGGCGGACACCGGCCTGGGCCGCAACGGCTGCCAGCCGCACGACTGGCCGCGACTGGTGGCGGCGGCCCGCCACGCCGAGGCCGAGGGCCTGCTGACCGTGGTCGGCGTCTGGTCGCACTTCGCCGCCGCCGACGAACCGGGGCACCCGTCGATCCAGGCCCAGCTGGACTCCTTCCAGGTCGCGCTGGAGCAGGCCGAGGCGGCCGGGCTGCGCCCCGAGGTGCGGCACCTGGCGAACTCGCCGGCCACCCTGCTGCTGCCGGGCTCGCACTTCGACATGGTCCGCACCGGTCTGGCCGCGTACGGGCTGTCGCCGGTGCCCGAGGTGGGCTCGCCGGCGGACTTCGGGCTGCGCCCGGTGATGGCGCTGACCGCGCGGCTGGCGCTGGTCAAGCACGTCCCGGGTGGGCACGGCGTCAGCTACGGCCACCACTACGTGACGCCGGGCCCGACCACGCTGGGCCTGGTCCCGGTCGGCTACGGAGACGGCGTCCCGCGGCACGCCAGCGGCACCGGACCGGTGCAGATCGGCGGCAAGTGGCGCACCGTGGCCGGCCGGGTGGCGATGGACCAGTTCGTCGTGGACCTGGGCGGGGACGTCCCCGAGGTCGGCGACGAGGTGCTGCTGTTCGGCAGCGGCGAGCGCGGGGAGCCGACCGCCGAGGACTGGGGCCGGGCCTGCGGCACCATCTCGTACGAGATCGTCACCCGGATCGGCGCCCGGGTGCCGCGCCGCTACCTGGGCGGCAGCCACCTCGCGGGCCTGACGGCATGACGGAGGGACCGGACGGGAGCAGCCCGGTCGCGGCGGTGGCCAAGGCGGCCGGTGCGGCCTCCGGGGTGAGCCGGGCGGGCGTGATCGGGATCTCGGTCGGCGTGCTGGCGGCCGGTGCGGCCGCGGGCGTGGCGATCGAGCGGCTGACCGGCGCCCGGGCGACCCGCCGCCGGGCCCGCGCCCAGCTGGACGCCGAGGCCCCCTACGGTTCGCTGCGCGGGCGCCCGCGCCGGGTGGCCGCACCGGACGGCACCGAGCTGTACGTCGAGCTGGACGGCCTCGCCGCCGAGCCGTCCGGAGCCGCCGGCACCGGCGCCGAGCCGCTGACGGTGGTGTTCTGCCACGGCTACTGCCTCAACCAGGACAGCTGGCACTTCCAGCGGGCCGCACTGCGCGAGAGCGCCCGGCTGGTCTTCTGGGACCAGCGCAGCCACGGCCGCTCCGAGCGCTCCCGCTCCTTCCTGGCCGGTGAGCCGGCCAGCATCGACCAGCTGGGCGGCGACCTCAAGGCCGTGATCGACGCCGTCGCCCCGACCGGGCCGCTGGTGCTGGTCGGCCACTCGATGGGCGGCATGACGGTGATGGCGCTGGCCGACCAGTTCCCGGAGCTGTTCCGGGAGCGCGTCGCCGGGGTGGCCCTGATCGGCACCCTGGCGGGGGACTGGAACGAGGTCAGCCTCGGTCTGCCGTCGGCCGGCGCGAAGCTGTTCAAGCGGGTCGCCCCCGGGGTGATGCGGGTGCTCGGCCGCCAGGTCGAGCTGGTGGAGGCAACCAGGCGGCTGGGCGCGGACGTCGCCGCCGTCTTCTACCGGCGGTTCTCCTTCGGCGGCCGGGACGTCGACCCCGGCGTGGTGCGCTTCGCCGAGCAGCTGCTGGACGCCACCCCGATCGACGTGGTCGCCGAGTTCTACCCGGTCTTCGGGGCGCACGAGAAGTACGGGGCGCTGGCCGCCCTGCGCGGCCTGCCGGCGCTGGTGCTGGCCGGCACGAAGGACCTGCTGACGCCCTCGGCGCACAGCGAGGCGATGGCCGAGCGGCTGCCGGGCGCCGAGCTCGTCCTCGCGGAGGGGGCCGGACACCTGGTGATGCTGGAGTGCCCGGAGCTGGTCGACCAGGAGCTGACGGCGCTGCTGCGCCGGGCCGCGGACTTCGCCGGCGCCGCGCCGCCGCCGGGGGCCGCACCGCCGCCCGGTGCCGTCCTCGATCCGTCCTGAGCCCCGGCCCGCCGCCGCGGGCCCCCGCGCGGCGCACGCCGGGCCGGTGATGTGGCACGGTAGCGGGGGCGGCCGGTGGTCGGCGCGCCGCACGGACCGAAGGGCACGACACGCGCATGGGCACGCACGCCACTCTGACCGTCCCCACCCCGGAGCGGATGGGCCGGCTCGGCCGGGAGCTGGCCGCCCTGCTGCGGCCGGGCGACCTGGTGCTGCTCTCCGGTGAGCTGGGGGCGGGGAAGACCACGCTGACCCGCGGCCTGGGGGAGGGGCTGCAGGTCCGCGGCGCGGTGACCTCGCCGACCTTCGTGATCGCCCGGGTGCACCCGTCGCTGGTCGGCGGCCCGGCGCTGGTCCACGTGGACGCGTACCGGCTCGGCGGGGACCTGGACGAGATGGAGGACCTCGACCTGGACGTCTCGCTGCCCGAGTCCGTGGTCGTGGTCGAGTGGGGCGAGGGCAAGGTCGAGCGGCTGTCCGACGACCGTCTGGAAGTGCGGATCGAGCGCGCCCTGGGCGACGGCGCCGACGGGGACGACCTGGACCCCCGCCGGGTGCTGCTGACGGGCGTCGGCCCGCGTTGGACGGGTGTCGCCCTGGAGGCGCTCGCCTGAGCCGTCCGGGCGTGCGGGCGTCCGGGGGATGCCCGGGCTCCGGGGGCTCCGGGGCGATCGGCGCGTGACGGGGCGCCCACCCCGGGCGTGCGCCGTTTTGCCGACAGGCTGTCGGGAAGTGTTGCGGGCGGGGTGCCGGGCGTGGTGGGATGGTTGCTGCGGTTAGGTCTGCCTAACTAGGGAGGCGCCATGTCGAGCACCACCCCCGCCCCGGAGCGCGCCGTGCGCGGCACCGGGGCCGGAGAGTCCGCCCGTCGCGCCCAGGGGGCGCCGATGCGGGCCCTGCTGGCCGCCTGCGCGGCCGCCGAGGCGGTGTCCACCCCGCCCGAGCCGGAACCCCGCCCGGCCGTGGAGCCGGAGAGCGGAGCTCCCCGGGCCGCGTGATCCGGCGCCGGGCCACCGCGACCCGCCGTCAGGCGACCACGACCACCTTGGTGCCGTTCGGCGCGAAGTCCCAGAGCAGCTGACCGTCCGGTCGGCCGCTGCGGATGCCGCCGGTCTTGGCCTTCGGGTCGGCGGTCACCGTCGCGCCGTCCATGGCGGCGCTGAAGCCGAACACCACGCCGTTCTGCTGCGCGAAGCGCACCACGTGCTCGATCGGCCGGCCGTCCGTGCCGGTGGTGTTGGGCGTGCGGCTGTAGACCGCGTAGCTGCCCGGGGCGGGCTCGACCGAGCCCGGGGTGACCTGGAAGGCGGCCGCGACCTGCGGGTTCTTCTTCGGGTCGACCAGCCAGACGTAGTGGCTGCCGACCGAGTAGACCACCCGGGTGCCGCTGCCGGAGGTCGTCGGGAGCGCCGGGACCGTCGGGGTCGCCGACGCGGTCGGCGTCGCGGAGACGGCCGGCCCGCTGGACGTCGTGGTGCTGGCGGCGGGCTTCGCGCCGCCCGCCCGGTCCTGTGCGCCGTTGGCCTGGAAGGCCAGCAGGCTCACCACCGCCAGGGCCCCCAGGGTCAGCCCCGTGACCACCACTCCAGGACCCATCTTCGCCACGTCGCGCTCCCGCCGCCGTCCCTTTACGTACGGGCCCCATCGTGCCAGGTCCGCCCGGCCGGTTCGCAGCGGCTCGGATGTGTGTTCCTCGGTGGCACACCCTCACGATCGGCCGATCGTCCGGTCGGAGCAGCCTCGGTCTAACCTTGACCCGTGCTGCTGCTCGCGTTCGACACCGCCACCCCCGCCGTCACCGCCGCCGTCCACGACGGCACGGCCGTCCTCGCCGAGACCCAACAGGTCGACGCCCGGCGCCACGGCGAACTGCTCCTGCCCGCGATCGACGGCGTGCTCCGGTCGGCCGGCGTCGACAAGCAGCAGCTCACCGGCATCGCGGTGGGCGTCGGCCCCGGCCCCTACACCGGCCTGCGGGTCGGCCTGGTGACCGCCGCCGCGCTCGGCCACGCGCTCGGACTGCCGGTGCACGGCGTCTGCACCCTGGACGCGATCGCCTTCCAGGCGCGCGCCGAGGGCCTGGCCGGGGAGCCGTTCACCGTCGCCACCGACGCGCGCCGCAAGGAGGTCTACTGGGCCTCGTACGACGCCGACGGCCGGCGCACGGAGGGCCCCGCCGTGGACCGCCCGGCCGAGCTGACCCCGGGCCCGCGCGCGGTCGGGGCCGGGGCGCTGCTTTACCCCGACGCCTTCCCCGGCGCGCACGGCCCCGAGCACGTGTCGGCTGGCGCCCTGGCCGGCTTCGCCGCCGCCGAGCTGGCCGCCGGGCGCGAGCTGCTGCCGAACGTCCCGCTGTACCTGCGCCGCCCGGACGCCCAGGTCCCGGCCGGCTACAAGGCGGTGCTCCCGGCGTGAACCACGGCACCACCCTGCGCCCGATGCGCTGGTGGGACATCGATCCGGTGATGGAGCTGGAGCTGGAGCTCTTCCCCGAGGACGCGTGGTCCCACGGGATGTACTGGTCCGAACTGGCCGAGACCCACCCCGGCGGCACCCGCCACTACACCGTCGCCACCGCCGCGGACGGCAGGATCGTCGGCTACGCCGGACTGATGGCCGTCGCCGGCGAGGGCGACGTCCAGACCATCGCCGTCGACGGCCGCCACCAGGGCGCCGGCCTCGGCACGGCGCTGCTCACCGACCTGATCCGGGAGGCCGCCCGGCGCGGCTGCGCCGAACTGCTGCTGGAGGTGCGGGTGGACAACCCGCGCGCCCAGCGGCTGTACGAGCGCCACGGCTTCGAACCGGTGGGCATCCGGCGCGGCTACTACCAGCCCGCCAACGTCGACGCGCTGGTGATGCGCCTCGACCTCCCGAGCACTGACAGCACTGACCCGAAGGACATTGAGGACACCCGCCATGGCTGACGAACCGCTCGTCCTCGGCATCGAGACCTCCTGCGACGAGACCGGCGTCGGCATCGTGCGCGGCACCACGCTGCTCGCCGACGCGGTCGCGTCCAGCGTCAACGACCACGCCCGCTTCGGCGGCGTCGTCCCGGAGATCGCCAGCCGCGCCCACCTGGAGGCGATGGTCCCCACCATCCAGCGCGCCCTGGACACCGCCGGGGTCAAGGCGAGCGACCTGGACGGCATCGCGGTCACCGCCGGCCCCGGCCTGGCCGGCGCGCTGCTGGTCGGCGTCAGCGCCGCCAAGGCGTACGCCTGGGCGCTCGACAAGCCGCTGTACGGGGTCAACCACCTCGCCTCGCACATCTGCGTCGACCAGCTGGAGCACGGCCGGCTGCCCTCGCCGACGATGGCGCTGCTGGTCTCCGGCGGGCACTCCTCGCTGCTGCTCAGCGAGGACATCACCACCGACGTCCGGCCGCTCGGCGCGACCATCGACGACGCGGCCGGCGAGGCCTTCGACAAGGTGGCCCGGGTGCTCGGCCTGGGCTTCCCGGGCGGCCCGGTGGTCGACCGCACCGCCCGCGAGGGCGACCGCAAGGCGATCGCCTTCCCGCGGGGGCTGAGCGGGAAGAACGACCCGGCGTACGACTTCTCCTTCTCCGGCCTGAAGACCGCCGTCGCCCGCTGGGTGGAGGCCAAGCGCCGGGCCGGCGAGGAGGTGCCGATCGCCGACGTGGCGGCGTCCTTCCAGGAGGCCGTCACCGACGTGCTCACCCGCAAGGCCGTCAAGGCGTGCAAGGAGAACGGCGTCGACCACCTGATGATCGGCGGCGGGGTGGCCGCCAACTCGCGGCTGCGCGAGATGGCCCAGCAGCGCTGCGACCGGGCCGGGATCCGGCTGCGGGTGCCCCGGCCGGGCCTGTGCACCGACAACGGCGCGATGGTGGCGGCGCTCGGCTCCGAGATGGTCTGGCGCGGTCGCACGCCGTCCGCCTTCGACCTGTCCGCCGACTCCTCGCTGCCGGTGACCGAGGTGCACGTCCCGCACACGGACCTGCACGGCCAGGCCTACGACGCCCTCGGCGGTGGCACGGCATGACCGTCGCCGCCATGTGGGAGGCCCGGGCCGCCGACGGCCGCGGGGCCGAACTCACCGCCTGGGTGCGGGAGGTGGCGCTGCCGGCGCTGCGCGGCTCGCCCGGGCTGGAGCGCACCGAGCTGTTCGGCGCGCCCGGTGAGCGGGTGCTGCTGATCACCTGGTGGGCCGGCGAGGCCGTACCGGTCGCCGAACCGCCGGCCGAACTGCTCGGCCGCCCGGTGCACCGCTGGTCCTTCACCAGTCAACACGTCGAGTAGGGCCTCACCGGGAACCGCGACCCGGCCCGTTACCGTGCATAGCTGATAAGAAGCTGGACGGATCCGGGGAGCGCGGTGCGGTGAGCAGGGACGGGCGGAGCAGGACCAGGACGTACGCGGTGGGGGCGCTGGCCCTGCTGGCCCTGGCCACCGGATGCGGGGACAACGGCGGCGGCACCGCCGCCGCCCCGGCCCCTGCCGGGACCTCGGCGGGCGTGCCGCAGCCCACCGGCGGCGCCGCGTCGACCGGCCCGGCCGGCACGCCCGCCCCCGCCCCGGCGGCCGGTGACGCGGCGGCCTGGGCGAAGTGGAACCTCAAGCCGCTGGCGCCGGCCCCCGCACCGCCCGCCGACAAGCCCGTCAAGCTCGAACGGACGGGCACCGTACCGGTGTTCAGCGACATCAAGACGAGCGACAAGGTCGTCTTCATCACCATCGACGACGGCGCCGAGAAGGACCCGAAGTTCGTCGAGATGCTGACCGAGCTGAAGGTGCCGATCTCGATGTTCCTGACCAAGGACATCGTCAAGAACGACTACGGCTACTTCAAGCCGCTGCAGGCCCTGGGCAACCACATCCAGAACCACACCGTCAGCCACCCGGTGATGAGCAAGATCCCGCCGGAGAAGCAGAAGTCCGAGATCTGCGACGACCAGGCCGCGCTCACCCAGCAGTACGGCACCGCCCCGCTGCTGTTCCGCCCGCCCTTCGGCGACGGCGCCAACACGCCGACCCTGAACACCTCGGTGCAGCAGTGCGGCCCGCGCGCGATCGTGCTGTGGCGCGAGTCGATGCAGATCCACGACATGCAGTACCAGGCGGCCGACAAGAAGCTGAAGTCCGGTGACATCATCCTGGCGCACTTCCGTGGCCCCAAGGAGCTCAAGGGCGCCACGATGACCCAGATGTTCGCCGACCTGCTGGCCCGGATCCAGGAGCAGGGCTTCTCGGTGGCCCGGCTGGAGGACTACATCCAGCCCCCGGCCTCCTAGGAGCCGTCCGGGAGCCGCCCGGCGGCCCGTCAGGCCGGGTGGCCGAGCATCATCAGCGGGCCGTGGTCGGTGCGGCTGAGGATCACCGTGACGGAGTTCGGGCCCGAGGGCTTGAGCTGGCGGCGCAGCTCCTCCGGGGTGATCGCCATCCCGCGCTTCTTGATCACCACCGTGCCGACCCCGCGCTCGCGCAGCAGCGCCTTCAGCTTCTTGATGTGGAACGGCAGCACGTCGGTGAGCTCGAAGGCGTGCGCGTACGGGGTGGGGACCAGGCGGTCCGAGGTGAGGTAGGCGATCTTCGGGTCGATCAGCCGGCCGCCCACCTGCTCGGCCACCTCGGCCACCAGGTGGGCCCGGATCACCGCGCCGTCCGGCTCGTACAGGTAGCGCCCGACCGGGCCGGCCGGCGGGTCGGGCAGGTCGCCGCCGGTCAGGCTGGCGGCCTGCGGCAGCAGGGTGGCGCGGTGCGGTCGGGAGGCCCCGGTGCCGAACCAGAGCACCGCCTCCTTGACGTCGCCGTGGTCGGAGACCCACTCCGCCTCGGCGTCGGCCGGGACGGCCTCGTGCGGAATGCCCGGGGCGACCTTCAGCGCGCCGATCGGGGTCCGGCGCCCGGCCTCGATCGCCCAGGACAGCGGCGGGGCGTACGCCTCGGGGTCGAACACCCGGCCGCGGGCGGTCCGCCGGGCCGGGTCGGTGAACACCGCGTCGTAGCCGGTCACGTCCATGTCGGCGACGTCCGCGCACTCCACCCGGACCAGGTCGGACAGGCCCAGCGCGGCCGCGTTGGCGGCGGTGGCCGCGCAGGCCGCCGGGTCCCGGTCGACGGCCAGCACCTCGATGCCGGCCCGGGCCAGCGCCAGGACGTCCCCGCCGATGCCGCAGCACAGGTCGGCCAGGCGCCGGACGCCCAGGTCGGCGAAGCGGCGCGCCCGCCACTCGGCCACGCTGCGGCGGGTGGACTGCTCGACGCCGTTGGGCGTGAAGTACATGAGGTCGGCGTCCGCCCCGAACTTCGCCCGCGCCCGCTGCCGCAGCCGGGCCTGTCCGAACGCCGCCGACACCAGCTCCGCCGGGTGCCCCCGCCGCAGCCGGGTGGCCAGCGCCAGCTCCTCCTCGGGCGCGAACTCGCGCAGCTCGGCGAGCAGGGCCTGGCCTTCGGCGGTCAGCAGGGGCTGGAGGTTCTCGGTGTCCACGGGCCCATTCTGACCGGTTCCGGAGGAACCCCGCGGATCCCGGCCGGCCGCGGCGGAGCGGGAGGGCGGGGCGGGCCCGGGCGCCGGCGCCGACCCGGATCCCGGTCGGCGCCCGGCGGTTTCGGACCGGCCGCCGCGGAGCAGGAAGGCGGTGACCGGCACGGCGCCGGGCAGCGGGCCGGGCGACGCCTCCCCGGCCCGGCCGCCCCGGGCGCACACGTGTACGACCACCCGTCCGTTGCCGGGATCCGCGGGCGCGCCGTTGGCACTCTGGTTGACTGAGTGCTAACACGGGCCTATGGTCGTCCTTGGCACTCCCCACTGGGGGAGTGCTAACGCGAAGACGCGTGCCTGACCCCCGCGACGGCAGGCCCGCAGGTTCGCTCCTACCCGTTAGAAACCCCGTAATCTCCGAAGGGGAGCTCGGACGTGACCACCAGCAGCAAGGTTGCCATCAAGCCGCTTGAGGACCGCATCGTGGTCCAGCCGCTCGACGCCGAGACCACCACGGCCTCCGGCCTGGTTATCCCGGACACCGCCAAGGAGAAGCCCCAGGAGGGCGTCGTCCTGGCCGTCGGCCCGGGCCGCTTCGAGGATGGCCAGCGTCTGCCGCTCGACGTCGCCGTCGGTGACATCGTCCTGTACTCGAAGTACGGCGGCACCGAGGTGAAGTACCAGGGCGAGGAGTACCTCGTCCTCTCCGCCCGCGACGTTCTCGCCATCATCGAGAAGTAAGTCGTCCCGACCCGCCCCGGATCCGTGTCACTTCGTGACAGTGGCCCGGGGCGTGGTCGTTGGTTCACGTAATCCGGCGACCGGTGGGCCGGTCGCAGCCCCGAAGGAATAGGGAACATGGCGAAGATCCTGCAGTTCGACGAGGACGCCCGCCGCTCGCTGGAGCGCGGTGTCAACAAGCTGGCCGACACCGTCAAGGTGACCATCGGCCCCAAGGGCCGCAACGTCGTCATCGACAAGAAGTTCGGCGCCCCGACCATCACCAACGACGGTGTCACCATCGCCCGTGAGGTCGAGCTGGACGACCCGTACGAGAACCTCGGCGCGCAGCTCGTCAAGGAGGTCGCCACCAAGACGAACGACGTCGCGGGTGACGGCACCACCACCGCCACCGTGCTGGCCCAGGCCCTGGTCAACGAGGGCCTGCGCAACGTCGCCGCCGGTGCCGGCCCGGCCGCCCTGAAGAAGGGCATCGACAAGGCCGTCGCCGCCGTCTCCGAGCACCTGCTGTCCGTCGCCCGCGAGATCGAGGGCAAGGACGACGTCGCCGCCGTCGCGTCCCTCTCCGCGCAGGACACCCAGGTCGGCGAGCTGATCGCCGAGGCGATCGACAAGGTCGGCAAGGACGGTGTCATCACCGTCGAGGAGTCGAACACCTTCGGCGTGGAGCTGGACTTCACCGAGGGCATGCAGTTCGACAAGGGCTACCTGTCGCCGTACTTCGTCACCGACGCGGAGCGTCAGGAGGCGGTCCTCGAGGACCCGTACATCCTGATCAACCAGGGCAAGATCTCCTCCATCCAGGAGCTGCTGCCGCTGCTGGAGAAGATCCTGCAGGGCGGGGCCTCCAAGCCGCTGCTGATCATCGCCGAGGACGTCGACGGCGAGGCGCTGTCCACCCTCGTGGTGAACAAGATCCGCGGCACCTTCAACGCCGTCGCCGTCAAGGCCCCGGGCTTCGGCGACCGCCGCAAGGCGATCCTCGGCGACCTGGCCACCCTGACCGGCGGCACGGTCATCTCCGAGGAGGTCGGCCTCAAGCTCGACCAGGTCGGCCTGGACGTGCTGGGCACCGCCCGCCGCGTGACCATCACCAAGGACGAGACCACCGTCGTCGACGGCGCCGGTGACGCCGAGGCCGTCGCCGGCCGCGTCGCCCAGATCAAGGGCGAGATCGCCGCGACCGACTCCGACTGGGACCGCGAGAAGCTGCAGGAGCGCCTGGCCAAGCTGGCCGGCGGCGTCTGCGTCATCAAGGTCGGCGCCGCCACCGAGGTGGAGCTGAAGGAGCGCAAGCACCGCCTCGAGGACGCCATCTCGGCGACCCGCGCCGCGGTCGAGGAGGGCATCGTCGCCGGTGGTGGCGCCTCCCTCGTCCACGCCGCCAAGGTGCTGGAGGACGGCCTGGGCCTGTCGGGCGACGAGGCGACCGGTGTCGCGGTCGTCCGCAAGGCGCTGCACGAGCCGCTGCGCTGGATCGCCCAGAACGCCGGCCTCGAGGGCTACGTCATCACCCACAAGGTCGCCGAGCTGGAGACCGGCCACGGCTACAACGCGGCCACCGGCGAGTACGGCGACCTGCTGAAGGCCGGCGTCATCGACCCGGTCAAGGTCACCCGCTCCGCCCTGGAGAACGCCGCCTCGATCGCCTCCCTGCTGCTCACCACCGAGACCCTCGTGGTGGAGAAGAAGGAGGAGGAGGCCGACAACGGTCACTCCCACGGCGGCCACGGCCACTCGCACTGACGCCCGAACCGTCTGACCGGAGGCCCGGCCGCACCCCTCACGGGGCGCGGCCGGGCCTTCCGGCTGTGTTTTCGCCCGCTCGCGGGAGGAGGGCTCGGGGCGGGGCCGTCGGCCGTTGGCCTTCCGGCTGTGTTCCATCCTTCAACTATCAGTAGAATTTTGCGCACAGCAAAGATTGCCTTATAACTGAGGCATGATCGAGGCCCGCCACCTGCGCGTCCTGCGTGCCGTCGCCCGCACCGGCTCCTTCTCCGCCGCCGCCCGCGAGCTGGGGTGCACGCAGCCCGCCATCAGCCAGCAGATGAAGGCCCTGGAGAAGTCGGTGGACACTCCGCTGGTGGTCCGTTCGGGCCGGGGCATGCAGCTCAGCGAGGCCGGGCGGGTGCTGCTCAAGCACGCCACCGGGATCCTGGCCGGGCTCTCCGCGGCCGAGGAGGAGGTGGCCGCGATCGCCGGGCTGCGGGCCGGGCGGGTGCGGCTGGTCTCGTTCCCGACCGCGAGTTCCACCCTGGTGCCGCCCGCTGTCGCCCGGCTGCGGGACGGCCATCCGGGGGTGCGCGTGTCGCTGGTCGAGGCGGAGCCGCCGGAGTCGCTGGCGATGCTGCGCGGCGGTGAGTGCGAGATCGCGCTGGCCTTCCGGTACCCGCAGTCGAACGGTGCCGCGGCGCTGCCGGCGCCCGCCCACGGGACGCCGCGCGAGGCGCGGGCCGAGGCCAACCTGGAGGCGCAGCAGCTGAGCGCCGGCACCGACTGGTCCGATCTGGTGGTCACCCCGCTGCTCGACGACCCGCTGGTGGGGCTGCTGCCCGCCGCGCACCCGCTGGCGGGCCGCGGCGGGCCGGTGGGGCTGGCCGAGCTGGCGGAGGAGCAGTGGATCGCGGGCTGCCCGCAGTGCCGGGGGCACCTGGTGGAGCTGTGCGCGGGGGCGGGCTTCGAGCCGCGGATCGACTTCGCGACCGACGACTACCCGGCGGTGGTCGGCCTGGTGGCGGCCGGGCTGGGGGTGGCGGTGCTGCCCCGGCTGGCACTGGAGTCGGTGCGCCCCGACGGGGTGTCGACGGTGCCGGTGCGGACGGCCGCGGGGGCGCCGGCGGTGCGGCAGGTGGTCGCGCTGACCCTGCCGGACCTGGCCGAGGTGCCGGCCGTGGCGTTGATGCTGGAGCGCCTGGCGGGGGCGGCCGGCCGCTGAGGCCCGGCGGCCCCGCGGCGGCCCCGGGTGCCCCGGGAGCGGGGTGGAGCAGCCTGAGGCGCCGCGAAGAAACGTTTCTTCACGGCAGGCCGTCGAGGCGGGGCTAGCGCTGCGCGATGGCCGGCGGGGTCAGCGGGACCTCGACCAGCCGGTGCCGGGAGCGGCCCAGCATCTCCTCGCGCTCGTCCTCGGTCATCCCGCCCCAGACGCCGTACGGCTCGCGGACGGCGAGCGCGTGCGCCGCGCACTCGGTGATCACCGGGCAGCGCATGCAGACCTCCTTGGCGCTGGCCTCGCGCGAACTCCGCGCGGCCCCGCGTTCGCCCTCGGGGTGGAAGAAGAGCGAGCTGTCCACGCCACGGCAGGCTGCGGAGAGCTGCCAGTCCCACAGGTCCGCGTTGGGGCCGGGGAGGCGGGAGAAATCTGCCATGGCTCATTCCCTTCAGAGGCTCGCCCCCCGTGGGCCGGCGCTCGGCCGGCTGCTGCCGGGTGCGCGGCGGGGCGTCGATGCACTGGTGTGGACACCTGGAAATATGACTTACGGCAACTCCATGGACAAGTCACCCACAGAGTGGCACAACAGTCAATGACCATACGAAAGCTATAAAAACGGGCAAAGTGGGCAATGACTTCGACGGGCGCGGACGTGGCAATCGGGTGGCCGACGGGCGCGCGAGGCTCCGCACCGGTGTGCGGGTCGTACGCCCACCGCGCGCGAGCTGCGCAAAAGTGCGGCGTGTGCACCGCGATGCGGCTGATCGGTAATGAGTTGGCCACGTACAGTGGTGGAGATGGCCCTGAAGGCCGTAACTCATTCGAGTGACGGTCGTTGGAAGTGCGGAGGCGGTTAGCGGGCGCCGGACGTCGGGAACGATCGCGGGGAAGTTGAGGCGATCAGCACGGACTCTGTCGCCGATCGGCCGTGTCGGAGAGGTTCGTACCAGCCAGGAGGCTCAACGTGACGCGGATCAGCTGCGGAGGACGACGGTCATGACTTCCGTTCTCGTTTGCGACGATTCCCCGCTCGCCCGCGAGGCGCTTCGCCGCGCCGTCGCGACCGTACCCGGGGTGGACCGGGTCACCACCGCGACGAACGGGGAGGAGGTCCTCCGCCGCTGGGTGGCCGACCGCTCCGATCTCGTCCTGATGGACGTCCGGATGCCCGGCCTCGGCGGGGTCGAGACGGTCCGGCGGCTGCTGTCCGCCGATCCGGGCGCGCGGATCATCATGCTCACCGTCGCCGAGGACCTCGACGGCGTCGCGCTCGCGGTCGCCGCGGGCGCCCGCGGGTACCTGCACAAGGACGCCTCGCGCGCCGAGCTGCGGGCCACCGTCACCCAGGCGCTCGCCGACCCGACCTGGCGCCTCGCGCCGCGCCGGCTGCGCAGCCCCGACATGGGTGCCGCCCCCACCCTGACGGCGCGTGAGATCCAGGTGCTGGAGGGCATGAGCCACGGGCGCAGCAACGCCGAGATCGGCCGCGAGCTCTTCCTGTCCGAGGACACCGTCAAGACCCACGCCCGGCGGCTGTTCAAGAAGCTCGGGGCCTCCGACCGCGCGCACGCGGTGGCGCTGGGCTTCCGCTGGGGCCTGGTCCGCTGACCACCGCCGGCGCCGCCGGGTGCGGCGCGCCGCCGGTGGCTCCCGGGGCGGACGCCGTACGGGCGTGTGACGTTACGGTCCCGAGGTTGCACCATGGAGGAGTGGAGCACCTCGGGGACCAGCGGACAGGCACTGCGGCGAACCACGCAGCCGCAGGACACTCGGCGGACGGCGCGACGGACGGGACCGCCGACCTCGGCGGGGCGGGAGGCGGCACGGTGCAGGAGGGGCCGGTGGTGCGCGGCGGCACGCCGTACGGCGCCGCAGCGCATAACGTTCCGGTGCACAACTCCGGACGCGGTGCCGCGTTTTCCCGATCGACCAGGCACCATGGACCGATGCGCGACGACGTCGCCGGCGCGGCCGGCCAGGCGGACCCGGTGGAGGCCGAGCCCTCCGCCCCGGGTGGCGGTCCGTCGTACGCCGACCCGGGCGGTCCGGGCTCGGACCCGGGCCCCGACCGGCCCCCGGTGCTCGGCACGGGGAGTTCGCCGCTGGTGGGCGAGCTCGTCGCGGCCGCCGTTCGCGGTGAGGGCCCGGCCATCGACGCCCTGCTCGCCTACGTCCACCCGCTCGCGCTGCGCTACTGCCGCGGCCGGCTCGTCCGGCTGCCGGGCGGGGCCCGGCACCACGTGGACGACGTCGCGCAGGAGGTCTGCGTCGCGGTCCTGTGCGCGCTGCCCCGCTACAAGGACCAGGGGAGGCCGTTCGAGGCCTTCGTCTACGGCATCGCCGCGCACAAGATCGCCGATCTGCAGCGGGCCGCGATGCGCGGGCCCGGCTCGACCGTGATGCCGCAGGACGACCTGCCGGAGGTGCCGGACGAGGCGCTCGGCCCGGAGGAGCAGGCGCTGCTGAGCAGCGACGCGGCCTGGGCCAAGGAGCTGCTCTCCAACCTGCCGGCCCGTCAGCGCGAGCTGGTGCTGCTGCGGGTGGCCGCCGGGCTGTCGGCGGAGGAGACCGGCGAGGTGCTGGGGATGTCGCCCGGCGCCGTCCGGGTGGCGCAGCACCGCGCGCTCAGCAGGCTGCGGGCGCTCGCGGAGGAGTCCTCCTGAGCCGTCGGGCCCGCCGGAATGGGACGGCGGCGCCTGGTGTTGTCAAGGGCACACGAGGACACATTCCCGGTGCCAGTACCATGGGGTATCGGCGCCTGGGCGGGTTGCCAAAGTTTCGCGGGTGAGTGTGCGGTTCTCCTGGAGGTTCCTCCAAAACCACCCGGCTTTCGGCGGTCTGCGCGAGTGAGCGATGAACGCGCCCCCACCCTCAGGGCGTGAGCGGATTAGGCCGGCCACGGAAGGTACCCCCGAAATGTCTTACAACGCCGCAGGCGTACCCGAGAAGTTCGCCATGCTCGGGCTCACGTTCGACGACGTCCTGCTGCTGCCCGGGGCCTCCGCGGTGCTGCCGAACGAGGTGGACACCTCCTCGCGGATCTCCCGGAACGTCCGCGTCAACATCCCGCTGCTCTCCGCGGCGATGGACAAGGTCACCGAGGCCCGGATGGCCATCGCGATGGCCCGCCAGGGCGGCGTCGGCGTGCTGCACCGCAACCTGTCCGTCGAGGACCAGGCCAACCAGGTCGACCTGGTGAAGCGCTCCGAGTCCGGCATGGTCACCGACCCGATCACCGTCGGCCCGGACACCACGCTGGCCGAGGCCGACGCGCTGTGCGCCAAGTTCCGCATCTCCGGCGTGCCGATCGCCGACGAGGCCGGCAAGCTGCTCGGCATCGTCACCAACCGCGACATGGCCTTCGAGTCGGACCGCACCCGCCAGGTCCGCGAGATCATGACCCCGATGCCGCTGATCACCGGCAAGGTCGGCATCTCCGGCGAGGACGCGATGGCGCTGCTGCGCCGCCACAAGATCGAGAAGCTGCCGCTGGTCGACGACGAGGGCCGGATCAAGGGCCTGATCACCGTCAAGGACTTCGTCAAGGCCGAGAAGTACCCGAACGCCGCCAAGGACGCCGAGGGCCGTCTGCTGGTCGGTGCCGCCGTGGGCGCCAGCGCCGAGGCGTTCGACCGGGCCCAGGCCCTGGTCGAGGCGGGCGTGGACTTCCTCGTGGTGGACACCTCGCACGGGCACAGCCACAACGCGCTGGCCTGGATCGAGAAGATCAAGTCGGCCGTCGGCGTCGACGTGGTCGGCGGCAACGTCGCCACCCGGGACGGCGCCCAGGCGCTGATCGACGCCGGCGTGGACGGCGTCAAGGTCGGCGTCGGCCCCGGCTCCATCTGCACCACCCGCGTGGTCGCCGGCATCGGCGTCCCGCAGATCACCGCCATCTACGAGGCCGCGGTGGCCTGCCGGGCGGCCGGCGTGCCGGTCATCGGCGACGGCGGCCTGCAGTACTCCGGCGACATCGGCAAGGCCCTGGCCGCCGGTGCCGACACCGTGATGCTGGGCTCGCTGCTGGCCGGCTGCGAGGAGTCCCCGGGCGAGCTGCTGTTCATCAACGGCAAGCAGTTCAAGTCCTACCGCGGCATGGGCTCGCTGGGCGCCATGCAGTCCCGCGGCCAGGGCCGCTCGTACTCCAAGGACCGCTACTTCCAGGCCGAGGTGGCCTCGGACGACAAGCTCGTCCCCGAGGGCATCGAGGGCCAGGTGCAGTACCGCGGCCCGCTGTCGGCCGTGCTGCACCAGCTGGTCGGCGGCCTGCGCCAGACCATGGGCTACGTCGGCGCCGCCACCATCGCCGAGATGGAGAGCAAGGGCCGGTTCGTCCGGATCACCTCGGCGGGCCTCAAGGAGAGCCACCCGCACGACATCCAGATGACCGTCGAGGCGCCGAACTACTCGGCGCGCTGAGCCGCTGGACCGCTGAGAACCGGAGGGCCCGCCGTACGGCGGGCCCTCCGGCCTGTCCGGGGTCCGGGCCCTCGGGGCGCGGGCACCCCCGGTGCGGGATACTGGGTGCGGCCGGGGTGACCCGGCGGGCATGAGCAACAAACCAGAAGGGCTCGAAGTGACTGAGATCGAGATCGGGCGAGGCAAGCGCGGCCGACGGGCGTACTCCTTCGACGACATCGCCGTCGTCCCCAGCCGCCGTACCCGGGACCCGAAGGAGGTCTCGATCGCCTGGCAGATCGACGCCTACCGCTTCGAGCTGCCGTTCCTGGCCGCCCCCATGGACAGCGTGGTCTCGCCGCAGCAGGCCATCGCCATCGGCCGCCTCGGTGGTCTCGGCGTGCTGAACCTGGAAGGCCTCTGGACCCGCTACGAGGACCCGCAGCCGCTGCTCGACGAGATCGCCACGATCACCGACGAGGCCGCTGCGACCCGCCGCCTGCAGGAGATCTACTCCGCGCCGATCCGCGCCGAGCTGATCAAGCAGCGGATCCAGGAGGTCCGCGACTCCGGCGTGGTCACCGCCGCCGCCCTCTCGCCGCAGCGCACCGCCGAGTTCTCCAAGGCCGTCGTGGACGCCGGCGTCGACGTCTTCGTCATCCGCGGCACCACCGTCTCGGCCGAGCACGTCTCCAGCGGCGCCGAGCCGCTCAACCTCAAGCAGTTCATCTACGAGCTGGACGTCCCGGTGATCGTCGGCGGCTGCGCCACCTACACCGCGGCCCTGCACCTGATGCGCACCGGCGCGGCCGGCGTGCTGGTCGGCTTCGGCGGCGGCGCCGCCCACACCACCCGCAACGTGCTCGGCATCCAGGTGCCGATGGCCACCGCCGTCGCCGACGTGGCCGCGGCCCGCCGCGACTACATGGACGAGTCCGGCGGCCGCTACGTACACGTGATCGCGGACGGCGGCGTCGGCTACAGCGGCGACATCCCGAAGGCCGTCGCCTGCGGCGCCGACGCGGTGATGATCGGTGCCGCGCTGGCCCGGGCCACCGACGCGCCCGGCAAGGGCTTCCACTGGGGCATGGAGGCCGTCCACGAGGAGCTGCCGCGCGGCAAGCGCGTCGACCTCGGCACGGTCGGCACCACCGAGGAGATCCTGACCGGCCCCTCGCACACCCCCGACGGCACCATGAACCTGTTCGGCGCGCTGCGCCGCGCGATGGCCACCACCGGCTACACCGAGCTCAAGGAGTTCCAGCGGGTCGAGGTGACCGTCAACCCGGCGCTCCACCACCGCTGAGCACCGCCCCCGGTCCGCTCCCGGGCCCCCGCCGGCACGCCGGCGGGGGCTCCGGCGCGTCCGGGGCCCCGACCCGTGGTCAGCCCCGGTTGACGGTGCGGCGGGTGAGCAGGAAGCCGCCGACCACCGCGATGCCGTAGAAGGCCAGGTCGAGGGTGCGCAGTTCGGCGCGCCAGTGCGCCAGCGCCTCGTGCGGCAGCCCGCGCGGGCCCGGGCCGGCCGCGTGCACCCGGCGGAGCTGGACCGTCAGCTGGCCGATCAGCAGCGAACCGGCCGAGAGCAGCGACCCGAGCAGCGGAAGCACCCGGCTGCGGCCGCCGAGCAGGCCCAGCGGCAGGGAGACCAGGGCGGCGAGCGCGATGGCCAGCCAGCCGAGGCTGTCCGCGGCCCGCAGCGGCGCGCAGCCGTAGGCCAGACCGCCGATCAGCCCGGCGAGGACGGCCAGGGCGACCGCCAGGGCGGTGCGGCGGCGCGGGCGGGCGTGCCGGACCCGGGGGGCCGGGTCGTATCCGGCCACCGGCGCACCGGGCATCCCGGGCGCGACGTAGCCCTCCGGGGCCTCCATGGCCGGCGCGACCGAGTAGTGCTGGGCGGTGCGCGGCCGTCCCGACTGGCCGTCAGCGCCCGGAGCGGGTGCGGTCATGGACGTCGGATCCCCCCGGGAAGACTACGAGCTGCCGAACGGTAGCAGTGTCTCGAACAGATCTTGGCGAGTTTTCGATCACAGATCGGGCACGGAGCGCCGCACCGCTTCCGCTATGTCCCGGCTTGGGACGGGGGCCGGGTGGTCGCGGGCCCCGGGGACAGGGGATGATGGAGGCTTCGGCGTTCGGCCTGAGGCGGGCCGACACGCCGTCACCACGACCGCCAGCAGCACATGGGGGAACGTTCCGAATGACCCAGGCGCAGGGTTCCACCGGCCGCCTCCTGGCCGGCCGCTACCGGCTGAACGGCGTGCTCGGGCGCGGTGGCATGGGCACCGTCTGGCGCGCCGAGGACGAGATGCTGGGCAGGACCGTCGCGGTCAAGGAACTGCGGATGAACGCCAGCGTCGACGAGGAGGAGAAGCACCGGCTGATCGTCCGGACGCTGCGCGAGGCCAAGGCGACCGCCCGGATCCGGCACAACTCCGCCGTCACCGTCTTCGACGTGGTGGAGGAGGACGACCGGCCGTGGATCGTCATGGAGCTGGTCGAGTCCCGCTCGCTGGCCGACGTCATCCGCGAGGACGGGCCGCTCGAGCCCGCCCGCGCCGCCGAGATCGCGCTCGACGTGCTGGGCGTGCTGAGCGCCGCCCACGCGCTCGGCATCCTGCACCGCGACGTCAAGCCGTCCAACGTGCTGATCGGCGAGGACGGCCGGGTCGTGCTCACCGACTTCGGCATCGCCAGCGTCGAGGGCGACGCCTCCGTGACCTCCACCGGCATGCTCGTCGGCGCGCCCTCGTACATATCCCCCGAGCGGGCCCGCGGGCAGAAGCCCGGCCCGCCGGCCGACCTGTGGTCGCTGGGCGGAACGCTCTACGCGATGCTGGAGGGCCGCCCGCCGTACGACCGGGGTTCGGCCCTGGCCACCCTGACCGCGGTGATGACCGAGGAGCTGGCGGCCCCCGTCAACGCCGGGGCGCTGCGGCCGGTGATCGAGGGCCTGCTGGCCAAGGACCCGGCCGAGCGGCTGGACGCCTCGCAGACCCGGTCGATGCTGAAGCGGGTGGTCGCCGAGGCCACCGCGAAGGCCGAGTCGACCACCGAGCACGCGGTGCCCGTCACGGCGCCGGCGGAGGAGCCGGCCGCCGCGGCCGCGGAGCCCGAGCGGGCCGAGGAGCCCGCGGTGAAGGCCGAGGAGGTCCGCAAGCGGCCCGTCGGCGGGCTGCTGGGGACCGTCCGGGTCGGCAGCCGGGCCAAGGAGGAGAAGCCCGCGGCGGTCCTGCCGGCGCCCGTCGCCGAGCCGGCCGCGGAACCCGCGCCGACGCCCGCCGCGCCGCCCGCCGCGCCGCCGGAGACCGAGCCGATCCGGCCGGTGACCAGCGAGTGGACCCTGGGCGCGACCCAGGCGGCCGGCGCCGACCCGCGCAACGGCCGGCGGCGGCTGGCCGTCGTCACGGTGGTGCTGGTGCTGCTGCTGATCGCCGGGGTGATCGCGGTGGTCCAGGCCGTCGGCGGCGGCAAGGGCGAGTCCGCGCACGGCGCGGGCGCCACCTCGCCGGTCGTGGCCACCACGTCGGACGGGCCGGGCACCGGCGCGTCCGGCACCGGGACGGCGCCCGCCGAACCCGCGCCGGCCGGCGGCACCCAGGCCCCGGGCAGCCCCGCCCCCGGCACTCCGGCGCCCGGTACGCCGGCCGGGGAGACGTCGCCGCCCGCCACGGGCGCCACGGGCGCCGCGCCGGCCACCACGCCGCCGGCCGCCACCGCGGCGTCGACGCCCACCCCGACCCCCACGCCGACCCCGTCCGGGGCCGCCGTGCCGGCCGGTTACCACGAGTACAAGGACTCGACCGGCTTCTCGGTCGTCCTGCCGGACTGGCTGCAGCCGGCCGGCTCGGACGGCGTCCGCCGGATCTTCAAGGGCAACGGCAGCACCCTGACCATCGAGTGGACCACCACCCCCGGCCCCAGCGCCGTCGCGGACTGGCAGGAATCCGAGCCGGGGCTGCGCGGCAAGGTCACCAACTACCAGCGGGTCAACCTGGCGGCGATCACCTACCGGCAGTGGACCAACGCCGCGGACTGGGAGTGGATCAGCGGCTCGCCGCGGACCCACTCGCTCAACCGCGGCTTCGTGACCGGGAACCCGGCCAAGTACGGGTACGCCATCTACTGGATCACCCCGGACGCGGACTGGGCCGCGCCGGCCAACGCCCAGGCCCGGGACACGGCCTTCGCCACCTTCCAGCCGCCGCCGTAGCCGGATCCGGCCGCCGCCGCCCGCCGCGTCGGCACCGGCAGGCCGGCGGCAGGGCCTAGGGTTCGTCTTCGGAGCCCCGCAGCCGCGGGTGTGACGACACGCGCTAGCCGATGAGGCGGGCCTTGGCCCGGGTGAACTCCTCGTCGGTGAGCGCCCCGGAGCGGTGCAGGGCGGCCAACCGTTCCAGCTGGTCGACGAGTTGCCCGCCGGCGTCGGCCTCCGCCGGGACCGGCGCGGAGGCCGCGGCCGGTACGGTGCGGGCGCGCCCGGCGGCCGCCCGGAGCTGCTCGGCGAAGACGTCGGCCTTCACCACGTCCTCGAAGCGGTGCGAGCCGGTCAGCGCGACCACCGTGAGCACGTCGCCGTTCAGCTTCGTCCGGGCCACGGTCGCGTCGGTGACCGCCGAAAGCGGAACCGGGACCGGCGGTTTGCCGTCCTTGAGGAAGAGCAGCCGGTGCGTGGTGAGGACGAGCACGCCCTTGCGGAAGTGGTCGGGATGGCGCCCGGCCGTGGAGGCGACCGGGTTCTCGCCGCCGATGACCGCCGCCTCGACCGTCCGTACGGCATCGGCCCGGTCGGCTCGGTCGCTATTGCCCGCCACCGTGAAGGCGGTGTCGATCAGATCGGTCCAGTCCATGGCTCCGAGCCTAGGGCGTGTCGCTCAGTAGGCTGACCGGTGAGCGAGAGGAACTGGCATGCGAGGCGGTCCCGGACAGTTGCTGGGCGGGCGGTACCGGCTGACGGACCGTCCGCGACCCCTGCGTGCGGTGGCGGTGGACGAGCGGACCGGGGAGTCGGTGCTGCTGCGCGGCCTCGAACTGCCCGCGCTGCTGACCGCCGGTCAGGACCCCGAGGACGAGGTGCCCGAGCAGGCCGACCGGCTGGTGCGCCGGGTGGCGGCGGTCGGGTCGGCCGCGCCGACCCGGCACCCGCGGCTGCTGCGCGGGGTCGGCGCGTTCGTCGAGGGCGACCTGCTGTGGACGGTCGAGGAACGCCCGGCCGGCCTCTCCCTGGCCGAGCTCCTCACCGCCGGACCCGTGCCGCCGTACCGCGCGGCCGAACTCGCCGCGGACCTGGCCGGCGCGCTGCGGGCCCTGCACGAGGCCGGGCTCGTCCACGGGAACCTGACCGCCGACGCGGTGCTGGTCTGCGAGGACGGCGCGGCGATGCTCGGCGGGCTGCTGTCCGGGGTGGCGGAGGAGGCGCTGGCCGAGGACCTCGGCGGCCCCGGCGGCCGCCGCCGGTACGAGGTGCGGGCCGCCCTGGTCGGCCCGGTGGCCGAGCGCTGGCCGTTGGACGGCGGCCCGGCGGGCGACTGCTGGGCGCTCGGCGTGCTGGTGCAACGGATGGTCGGCGGCCGCTCGCCGTTCCCGGACGGCAGCGTCCCCGAGCTGGTCACGGCCGTCCGGGACGGGCGGCGCGCGCCGGTGGACGTCTGCGGACCGCTGGCGCCGGTGGCCGAGCGGCTGCTGCAGCCCGATCCGGCGCTGAGACCGACCGCGGAGGGCGTCCGGTCGGACCTGGCGGTGCTGCTGGCGGGCGCGCCGGAGCCGGTCGACGAGGAGTCGGCCGCGCGGGCGGTGGTGCTGCGACCGGAGGGGCCGCTGGTCCCGCTGCGGCCGCGCCGCCGCGGGCGGGGCACGGCCGGCGCGCCGGCCGCCCCCGTCGCAGGGGCGGCGGACGGCGACGGGGGCACCGCGCGGGCGGGGCGGTCGAAGCCGCCGCGGATACCCCCGGCCCTGCTGGGGCCGTTGCTGGTGGGGGGCGTTTTCCTGGTGCTGGTGCTGGGGGTCGCCGCGGTGGTGCTGTTCGCAGGCTGACGGCCCGGGAGCGTCCGGCCGCGTCGTTCCGGCGGGTGGGCGTGATTACCGGGGGCGGCACGGTACGCCTAGGGTGTGCGTGGGATTTGTTCGAACAGTGGTCTGCACCAGGCCCTCCGTCGCGGTGACGGCAGGCGGATGTGAGGGGGAGCGGTCGCCGATGGGCGTGCAGGACCGGCCGGATGCGGCCGACGCGGAGCGGCTGCTGGCCGGGCGGTACGAGCTGGGCGACCGGCTCGGCCGGGGCGGGATGGGCACCGTCTGGCGGGCCTGGGACCGGATGCTGGACCGCGAGGTCGCGGTCAAGGAGCTGACCGTCAACCACCTGCCCGAGGAGGACCTGCAGATCCTGCACGCCCGGATGAAGCGGGAGGCCAGCGCGGCCGCCCGGATCAAGCACCCCGGCGTGATCACCGTGCACGACGTGCTGGAGCAGGACGGCCGGCCGTGGATCGTGATGGAGCTGGTCGACGGCCGTTCGCTGGCCGACGTGATCAGCCAGGACGGCACCCTGCCGCCGCGCGCCGCCGCCGAGGTCGGCAGCCAGGTGCTCGCCGCGCTGCACCGAGGCCACCAGCTCGGCGTGCTGCACCGGGACGTCAAGCCGGCCAACGTGCTGCTGGAGCGGGGCACCGGGCGGGTGGTGCTGCTGGACTTCGGCATCGCCAAGTACGAGGGCTCGACCGAGCTGACCCGGCCGGGTGACCTGGTCGGCTCGCCGGACTACCTGGCGCCCGAGCGGGCCCAGGGCGAGCGGCCCGGCCCGGCCTCCGACCTGTGGGGCCTCGGGGCGACGCTGTACGCGGCGGTCGAGGGCCAGTCGCCGTTCCGCCGGGACTCGCCGATCACCACCCTGGCGGCCGTGGTCGACGAGCCGCTGCCGGAGTCGCTCCGGGCCGGGCCGCTGGGGCCGGTGCTGGCCGCGCTGATGGCCAAGGACCCGGCGGACCGCCCGAGTGCGGACGAGGCGGCCCGGATGCTCGCCGAGGTGCAGGCCGGGCACACGATCGGCCTGAAGTCGGTGGCGTCGGTGCGCACCCCCACCCAGTCGGTGCCGGTGGTGGACCGCAGCGAGCGGACGGCCCCCGAGGCTGGCGCCGAGGAGGGCACGCTGGGGAAGGACGGCGAGGAGCCGACCGAACCGCGCGGGCCGGCCGTCCTGCCGGAGGCGGTGGGGAGCGCGGCCCTCGGCACGCCGGCGCAGACCACCGGCGTCACGCCGGTGGCACACCCCGTCGCGCCCGCGCGCGGCCCGGCCAGGCGCCGCAACCTGCTGAGGGTCGCCGCCGTCGCCCTCGCCGTCGGCCTGGTGGCCGCCGGCGCGACCTTCTTCGCCACCCGGCAGGAGCCCGGCACGCCGACCGCCGACCCCACCGCGACCACCAGCCCCACGCCGACCGGCGACGCCAGCCCCGAACCGGCGGCGCCCAGCGGCTACCACTGGGTCGACGACCCGGCCGGCTTCCGCTTCCCGCTGCCCTCGGGCAATCCGGTGTGGCAGCGCACCGCCACGACCGACAACCAGATCTACTACAGCCCCGACAACAAGGTGCACTACCTGCAGTTCGCCGTCACCGTCGGGCAGTCGGTCAAGCCGCTGGACCACATGCGGCAGATGGAGACCTCCGTCTCCAGGACGCTGAAGGACTACAAGCAGCACAAGATGACCGGCGTCGCGGTGAACGGCCACGAGGCGGCCGTGTGGGAGTTCAGCTACGCCGCCAAGGAGGGCGGCCGGCGCCGGGCGGTCGAGGCCGAGTTCATCGACGACGACGGCACCAGCTACGCGATCTACTCCTCCAGCCCGGAGCGGGGCAACGAGTGGAACGAGGCCGAACAGCGGTTCAACGCGGTGCTCCACTACTTCACGCCGACCCGCTGAGGCCCGCTGAGGCCCGCTGAGGCCGGCTGAGGCCCGCCGCGATCCGCCGGGGCCGGCCTGCGGGCGGGCGGCGGCAGATTCTTGTTACCGACGGGTACCGATCCGGCCCCCGAACGCCTAGGCTGCGCCGTATGTCGGACCTCACAGCAGACGCAGTGGCCACCGAACACTCCGCGACCGGGAACCCGCCCGCCCCCGGCGGTGGCCGGACCGTCGCCGCGGCCGTCCCGCCGTCCCTGGTCGCCCGGCTGGCCGCCGGGGTCACCGCCACCGGCGAGCCCAGCCTGGTGGACACCGTCGCCCCGCTGACCGGTGAGCGGCTGGCCAGCCTGCCGCAGTCCACCCCGGCCGACGTCGAGGTCGCCTTCCAGCTGGCCCGCCGCGCGCAGACGGCCTGGGCCGCCCTGCCGGTGCGCCGCCGCGCGGCCGTCCTGCTGCGCTTCCACGACCTGCTGCTGCGGCGGCAGGACGAGGTGCTGGACCTCGTCCAGGCGGAGACCGGCAAGGCCCGGCTGCACGCCTTCGAGGAGGTGCTGGCCGTCGCCATGGCCGCCCGGTACTACGGGCGGACGGCGCACGCCCACCTGCGGGACAAGCGGCGGGGTGGTGCCCTGCCGGTGCTCACCCACGCCGTCGAGGCCCGTCGCCCCAAGGGCGTGATCGGCCACATCTCGCCCTGGAACTACCCGCTGGAGCTGTCCGTCGGCGACGCCCTGCCCGCCTTCGTGGCCGGCAACGCGGTGGTCAACAAGCCGGACACGCAGACCGCGCTCACCGCGCTGTGGGCCCGGGAGCTGCTCGTCGAGGCCGGGCTGCCGGCCGACCTCTGGCAGGTCGTGATCGGCGACGGGCCGGTGATCGGCCCCGCCGTCGTGGAGCACGCCGACTACGTCTCGTTCACCGGCTCCACCCGCACCGGCCGCGACGTCGCCCAGCGCGCCGCCGCCCGCCTGGTCGGCGCCTCGCTCGAGCTCGGCGGCAAGAACGCCATGCTGGTGCTCGCCGACGCCGACCTCGACCGGGCCGCCGCCGGCGCCGTCCGGGCCTGCTTCTCCTCCGCCGGGCAGCTGTGCATCTCGATCGAGCGGCTGCTGGTGCACCGGTCGGTGGCCGACGGGTTCCTGGAGCGCTTCGCCGCCCGCACCCGGGCGCTGCGCCTTGGCGGCGGCCTCGCGTACGGCGCGGACATGGGCTCGCTGGTCTCGGTCCGCCAGTTGGAGACCACCACCCGGCACGTCGAGGAGGCCGTCAAGGCGGGCGCCACCGTGCTGGCCGGCGGCCGCGCCCGGCCCGACCTCGGCCCCTTCTTCTTCGAGCCGACCATCCTCGACGGCGTGACCCCCGAGATGGCGGTCTGCGGTGAGGAGACCTTCGGCCCGGTCGTCTCCGTCTACCGCTTCGACACCGACGACGAGGCGGTGGCCGCGGCCAACTCCACGCCGTACGGGCTGAACTCCAGCGTCTGGAGCGGGGACCAGCGGCGCGGCCGGGCGGTCGCGGCCCGGTTGCGGACCGGCACGGTCAACGTCAACGAGGCCTACGCGGCGGCGTACGGCTCGGTCGCCTCGCCGATGGGAGGCATGGGGGACTCCGGGCTCGGCCGCAGGCACGGGGCCGAGGGCCTGCTGCGGTTCACCGAGGCGCAGACCATCGCGACCCAGCGGCTGATGCCGATCGCGCCCTCGTTCGGCCTGGACGACCGGCAGTTCGCCGCGGTGATGACCGGCGGGCTGCGGGCGTTGAAGGCGCTGCGGTTCAAGTAGCCGCCGGCTCCGCGGTCCGACCGGCCGCGGGCGCCGCGGTGCGGGCGGGCGGCCCCGCCGTCATGGGTTCGGGGGTGCGGCTCGTCCGCGCCCGTGGTCAGGTTCGTGTCCCGAAGGAGCAGTGGCAGATGGTGGAGTCCGGCGGTGCGGCGGAGTTCGACTACGACGTGGTCGTGGTCGGGTCCGGGTTCGGCGGCTCGGTCGCCGCGTTGCGGCTGACCGAGAAGGGCTACCGGGTCGCCGTCCTGGAGGCGGGGCGGCGCTTCGAGCGGGACGAGCTGCCCAGGAACTCCTGGGACCTGTCGAACTACCTGTGGGCGCCGCAGCTCGGCCTCTACGGAATCCAGCGGATCCACCTGCTGGCCAACGTGCTCATCCTGGCCGGCGCCGGAGTCGGCGGCGGCTCGCTGAACTACGCGAACACCCTGTACGTGCCGCCGAAGGCCTTCTTCGAGGACCGCCAGTGGAGCCACATCACCGACTGGCAGCAGGAGCTGGCGCCGTTCTACGACCAGGCGCAGCGGATGCTCGGGGTCCGGCTCAACCCGACCGTCACCCCCTCGGACGTCCACCTCAGGGCGGCCGCCGAGGAGATGGGCGTCGGCGACACCTTCCACATGGCACCGGTCGGCGTCTTCTTCGGTGACGGCGAGGACGCCGGGGGCGCGGCCAAGGCGGCGCCCGGTGACGAGGTCGCCGACCCGTACTTCGGCGGTGCCGGGCCGGCCCGCAAGGCCTGCGTCGAGTGCGGCGAGTGCATGACCGGCTGCCGGCACGGGGCCAAGAACATGCTCACCGAGAACTACCTCCACCTGGCCGAGCGCGGCGGCGCCGAGATCCACCCGCTGACCACGGTGGCCCGGATCCGCGCGCTGGGCGGCGAGGACGGGTCCGGCGGCTACGCGGTGGACGTGCGCCGCACGGACTCGCGCTCCCGCACCGACCGGGTGAAGGCGGGTGCGCGGACCATCACCGCCGCCCGGGTGGTGGTGGCGGCCGGCACGTACGGCACCCAGTCGCTGCTGCACCGGATGCGCGACGCCGGGCACCTGCCCCGGATCTCGAGCCGGCTCGGCGAGCTGACCCGCACCAATTCCGAGGCGCTGGTGGGCGCGCAGACCACCGACCGGCGCTACGGCGCCCGGGCGGACTTCACCAAGGGCGTGGCGATCACCTCGTCGATCCACCCGGACGCCAACACCCACATCGAGCCGGTCCGGTACGGCAAGGGCTCGAACGCGATGGGCGCGCTGTCGATCGCCCAGGTCAAGGGCGGCGGTCGGGGCCCGCGCTGGCTGCGCTACCTGGGGAACTCGGCGCTGCACCCGGTGACCTTCGCCCGCTCGATGAACCAGCGCCGCTGGTCCGAGAAGACGATCATCGGGCTGGTGATGCAGTCGCTGGACAACTCGATCACCGTCTCGCTGAAGAAGGACCTGCTCGGCAAGAGCCGGCTCACCTCCACCCAGGGCCACGGCGCCCCCAACCCGACCTGGATCCCCGCCGCCGAGCAGGGCGCGCAGGCGCTGGCCGCACAGATCAACGGCTTCGCGGGCAGCACCGTGGGCGAGATCTTCGACATCCCGATGACCGCCCACTTCCTCGGCGGCTGCCCGATCGGCGACGCCCCCGAGACCGGCGTGGTCGACCCGTACCACCGGCTGTACGGCTACCCCGGGATCAGCGTGGTGGACGGCTCGGCCGTCTCCGCCAACCTCGGGGTGAACCCCTCGCTGACCATCACCGCGCAGGCCGAGCGCGCCATGTCGATGTGGCCCAACAAGGGCGAGACGGACCGCCGCCCCGCCCAGGGCGAGGCCTACCTGCGGGTCACCCCGGTGGCGCCGACCCGGCCGGCCGTCCCGGAAGGGGCGTTCGGCGCGCTGCGGCTGCCGCTGCTGCCCGTCCCGGAGGTCCCGAAGAAGCAGGCCTGAGCACGCCGGACGGGCCAACCGGCAGGCCCGGGTACCCGGTTGACATCCGTTCGGATCCGATGGGATAAACGGGCTTTCTGGGCGACCAGGAACTCGTCGAGCGGGGGGAAACCGGCCCATGGCCAACTGCGCAGCGTGCGGCGCGGCATCGGTGGAGGGGGCGCCCGCGTGCGCCTCGTGCGGGCGGCCGGCGGCACCGCCGCCCCCGCCACCCGCGGTGCCCCCGGCGGCGGCCACGCCTCCCGCCGGGCCGCCTCCCGCCGGGCCGCCGGCCGCGCCCCCGGGGGTGCCGCCCGCGACGCCGCCCCGGCAGGTGTACGGACCGCCGCCCGCCGGGCCGGGGTACCCGCCCCCGCCGCCCGGCCCGCAGCCGGGCTACCCGCCGCCTGCCGGCCCGCCCACCGGCCCGCCCACGCTGGCCGGTTGGGGCGCCGGTCGGCCGTACGACCCGAGGGCCGGTCAGTCGGCCGCGCTGCGCGGACTGCTCGGCGCGGACTGGCGCCCGGCACTCGTGGCGGCCGTCGCGCCGACCCTGGTGCTGCTCCTGGCGGCTCTGGTCGCGGCCGTCCCGAGCGACTACCAGTACGCCTTCCTGTTCCGGGCGCCCGAGTTCGGCGAGCGCTACGGCGCCGCCCTGGCGATGGCGCTGAACGCGCTCGGCGCGCCGTTCCAGGTGGGCTACCACACCACGTTCACGCGCGGCGACGCCGGAGGGACGGACCTCCTGCTCCGGGTCGTCCCGATGACGGTCACGGTGCTGTGGGCGGTGGCGCTCTGGCTCGGCCTGCGGGCCGGGGCCCGGCGCCGCCGGTCCGCCGGGATCCAGCTGACCAAGGGCCAGGCGGCCGGCGAGGCGCTGCGCACCGCGGTGGTCCTGTCGGCCGTGACGGCGCTGCTCGGGCTCCTCGGCGGGACGAGCTGGCAGCCGGAGCGCGGTGGTGCCGGCTACCCCGGCGGCATCGTCGGCCGTGCTCTCGGGGCGACGTACACCATGGACTCCGGCTGGCCGGAGGCGGTCGGCTGGACCGCGCTGCTGGCTGGCCTGCTGGCCTTCGCCGTCCACGGCACCGACGCGCTGCGCTGGGCCGCCTGGCGAAGCCGGGCGGTGCGCGGCTGGGCGGTGGCCGCGCTGACCGCCGGCCAGGCGCTGGCCCTGACCCTGGGGCTGGCCTCGCTGACCGGATTCGTGCTGGTCGCCGCGAACAGCGACAAGGGCTGGCAGACCGCGGTCTCGCTGGCCTTCCTGCCGAACCTGGGCCTGGGCCTGCTCGGCCTCGGCTCGGGGGCGACGCTGCGGTTCTTCAACGGGGTGGACGGCGTCTCCTCCGGCGGCGGTGACTACGGCGACTACGGGGGCAGCCCGGACCGGACGGAGCTGTCCTTCTTCGACCTGCCCGCCCAGAGCGCCGACTGGCGCTGGACCGGCCTGCTGGCGCTCGCCGCCGCCGGGATCCTCGGCTGGTCGGCGTACCGGCGGCAGCTGGACGCGGCCGACCGGCTCCGGCTGGCGGGCGTGTACGCCGTGCTGCTCGTCGCGCTGTCGGCGGCGGCCGGCGCGCTGACGACGACCACCTCCTCCTCCGCGACCGGGGGCTGGGGCACCGCCGGCCGGCAGCTGGACACGACCCGGGAGACTTCGGTCGGTCTGGTGTTCGTGAGCGTGCTGCTGGCGAGCCTGGTCTGGGCGGCCGTGGGCGCGCTGCTGGTGCCGCCGCTGCTGGCGGCCGTCCGCGGCCGGGGCGCGGCGGCCCGGTACGGGGCCGGACCGCTCGAGGGTGCTCCGCATGAGGGCGCTCCGCACGAGGGCGCGCCGTTCGCCGGTGCCTCGCCGGGGGTGCCGCACCAGGCCGCGCAGCCGTCCGCCCCCGCGGCGGAGGTGCGCGAGGTGATCGGCTCGTCCGACGCCCCGCCGGCCGGCCACGCCCCGCCGGCGGCGGCCGGTGAGTCGGTCGACCCGAGCGTCTGGCGCAAGCAGGACTGAGCCCCGCCGGGGCGACCTGCCGCCGGGCCCACCCGGACGGTCGGGGTGGGCCCGGCGGCCCGGACAGGGCAAAGGGCCCCGCGGGGGAACGGGGCCCTTTGTCGTTCAGCACGCGGCGTCAGGGCTGCGCCGGTGCTGGGTGGACGGCGCCGGGGGAGGAGCGCCATCCGGTCGGTCGGCTCGGGGGTGCGCCGCCGCGGCCCGGCGTGGGTGACCGGTCGTGCGGGGCGCACGAGTGCCCGGGGCGGCGGGTCGGCGCAGGTCTGCGCCGGACCTTCGCTCACGGAGCGTGAGATCTCCTCCGGGGTTGCCGCAGCGCGCGGCGACCCCGGTCGGCCCTCCGCGGTGCGCCTTCCGGCGGCCGGGAGAACCTCTTCCACGCAGCATCGTGCTGGACGAAGGGCTTGCTCTGCAACCGATTCGGCACAGTTGGGTGCAATCCACAAAGTGCGGGTACCGACCTGCGGACGCCGTGCCGGCCGGTTCCGCGGCTCCGGTCGGAGTGACGGCACCAGGCCGTCGATGATCACGGTGTGTAGTGGTGTGGGCGTTGCGGCGCACGGGGACGCGCGTAGCGGCGTGGGACGGCGGGGGTTGTGCGCCCGGGTGTGTCCGGCTCGCGCCGGGGGTGCGACGGCCGGCCCCGGGCGTCCCCGGGCCCGGCCGTCCCACCTCTCGGTCCAGTCGCGGCCGGGGTCGCTGTCCCCTGCTGTCCGGCCGCGGCACCCGCGCACGGTCCCACGGCGCCGCGCTCCCGGCGGGGCCGGGGCGGTGGCGCCACGCGCGCCGGTGGACTGGGATGAAGCTCCACGCGTGGTCCTGCAGCCCGTACGGCGGCGCCCCTGGCCGGGGCGAAGGCGGCGCGCCTGGCGGGCGCGGCGCGGTCGTACGGTCGTCAGAAGCAACGAAGCGCGGCCCCGCCCGGTCACGGTTCTTTGGACGGGCAGACGAGTGAAACCGGACAGCCCGGTAGAATCGGTGTCCAGACACCCCCACCCGTCGCCGCCGCGGCCCCCGCCGGGGAAGCGGTTCGGTGTGACACCTCTCGTACCGCTGCCGGAAGGCCGTCTGTGTCCTCTGCAATCCCCGTCCAGTCCGCGCCGGACAACGACCCCGTCCTGGTGGTCGACTTCGGTGCCCAGTACGCCCAGCTCATCGCCCGTCGGGTGCGTGAGGCGCGGGTCTACAGCGAGATCGTGCCGAGCAGCATGCCGGTCGCCGAGATGCTCGCCAAGAACCCGAAGGCGATCATCCTCTCCGGCGGTCCGTCGTCGGTCTACGAAGAGGGCGCGCCGCAGATCGACCGCGCGATCTTCGAGGCCGGTGTCCCGGTCTTCGGCATGTGCTACGGCTTCCAGCTGATGGCCAAGACCCTCGGCGGCACCGTCGACAACACCGGTGCCCGCGAGTACGGCCGCACCCCGCTGGTCGTCAGCCGCACCGGCTCGACCCTCTTCGAGGGCGTCCCGGCCCGGCACTCGGTGTGGATGTCGCACGGCGACGCCTGCTCCGCCGCCCCCGAGGGCTTCACCGTCACCGCCTCCACCGAGGTGGTCCCGGTCGCGGCCTTCGAGAACGACGAGGCCCGCCTGTACGGCGTCCAGTACCACCCCGAGGTGCTGCACTCCGACCACGGCCAGCAGATCCTCGAGCACTTCCTCTACCGCGGCGCGGGCATCGCCCCGACCTGGACCACCGGCAGCGTGGTCGAGGAGCAGGTGGCGCTGATCCGTGCCCAGGTCGGCACCAAGCGCGCGATCTGCGGCCTCTCCGGCGGCGTGGACTCCGCGGTCGCGGCCGCCCTGGTCAACAAGGCCGTCGGCGACCAGCTGACCTGCGTGTACGTCGACCACGGTCTGATGCGCAAGGGCGAGACCGAGCAGGTCGAGAAGGACTTCGTGGCGGCCACCGGCGTGCAGCTGAAGGTGGTCGACGCCGCCGAGCGCTTCCTGACCGCGCTGAAGGGGGTCACCGACCCCGAGGAGAAGCGCAAGATCATCGGCCGGGAGTTCATCCGGGTCTTCGAGCAGGCCCAGGCCGAGATCATCGCCGAGGCCGGCGAGCAGGGCGAGTCGGTCGACTTCCTGGTCCAGGGCACCCTGTACCCGGACGTGGTGGAGTCCGGTGGCGGCACCGGCACCGCCAACATCAAGTCCCACCACAACGTCGGCGGCCTGCCCGAGGACCTGCAGTTCCAGCTGGTCGAGCCGCTGCGCAAGCTGTTCAAGGACGAGGTCCGGATGGTCGGCCAGGAGCTGGGCCTGCCGGAGGAGATCGTCCAGCGCCAGCCGTTCCCGGGCCCGGGTCTGGGCATCCGGATCGTCGGCGAGGTCACCCAGGAGCGGCTCGACCTGCTCCGCGAGGCCGACGCGATCGCCCGCGAGGAGCTGACCGCGGCCGGTCTGGACCGGGAGATCTGGCAGTGCCCGGTCGTGCTGCTGGCCGACGTGCGCAGCGTCGGCGTGCAGGGCGACGGCCGCACCTACGGTCACCCGATCGTGCTGCGCCCGGTCTCGTCCGAGGACGCCATGACCGCGGACTGGTCGCGCCTGCCGTACGACGTGCTGGCCCGGATCTCCACCCGGATCACCAACGAGGTCCGCGACGTGAACCGCGTCGTCGTCGACGTCACCAGCAAGCCGCCGGGCACCATCGAGTGGGAGTAGCCACTCCCGCCGGACGCTGAGCCGGTGCTGAACGGCCGCGCCGTCGTTCCCGTATACAGGGGAGCGGCGGCGCGGCCGTTCGCGGTGGGGCTTCCGCCCACCGGGTGGGCCCTCCCACCGAAAGCGATCGGGACCGGGCAGAATGCGGACCGGACCTGTCAGGACGTGGCAGGCCGCGAGGGAAGGTGTGACGGATGTCGGAGGCCAGCAACTCCGTGGCGGTCGACGGGGGAGCGGCCGGTCGGGCCGACCGGGCGGCGCAGCGGCGGGCGTTCGCGTCCCGGTACGCGCTGCTGCCGCTGCGCCTCTTCCTCGGCGTCACGTTCGTGTACGCCGCCCTCGACAAGCTCTCCGACGGGCACTACCTGGCCGGCGCCGGCGACCCGGCCTCGTTCGTCTCGCAGACCCAGGCCGTCAGGGCCGGCAGCCCGATCTCCTTCCTGCTCGGCCCCGCCCTGGACGCCCCGACCCTGTTCGCGCTCGCCATCGCCTTCGGCGAGCTGGCGGTCGGCCTCGGCACCCTGCTCGGCCTCTGGGGCCGGGTCGCGGCGCTCGGCGGCGCGCTGATCAACCTGAGCCTCTGGCTGACCGTCAGCTGGAGCGTCTCCCCGTACTACCTGGGCAACGACCTCGCCTACCTGATGGCCTGGACCCCGCTGCTGCTGGCCGGCACCCCGTACCTGTCGGTGGACGGCTACCTGGCCGCCCGGGCCGGCCGGGACCGGGCGCGCGGCCTCGCCGAGGACCGGGTCAAGCGCCGGGCCCTGGTGGACGGCGGGATCGCCGCCGTCGCGATCGGCGGCGCCGGGCTGCTCACCGGCTCGCTCACCCGGACCTTCGGCCGGGGCGGGAAGTCCGCGGCCAAGCAGTCCGCGGCCCCGGTCAGCTCCGCCCCGGCCCCCGCCGGGCCGGCCCCCTCGGTGCCCGCCGCGAGCGTGCCGGTCGGCGGCTCGGCCCAGGTCAAGGACCCGGCCACCGGCGACGCCGTCTACATCGTGCAGCCCAAGGCCGGCCAGTACTGCGGCCTCTCCTCGGTGTGCACCCACTCCGGCTGCGCGGTCGACGCCCCGAAGAACGGCCAGCTGTACTGCCCCTGCCACGGCTCCCGGTTCGACGCCGCCACCGGCGCGGTGGTCAACGGCCCGGCGGTGAAGCCGCTGCCGAGGTACGGCGTGACCAAGGACGGCGACCAGCTGAAGCTCGGTCCGCTGCAGAGCTGACCGCTCCGCCCGTCGCTGCGTCACCCGCCGTCGCGTTCGCCGCCGTCGCCGCGGTTGCGCCGGGCGACCGCGGCGACGGCGCCGACCAGGCCGCCGAGGCCGAGCACGAGGAAGGTGACCGGGATGACGATCCGGCCGTTCACGGTCTGGTCGTTGAGCGCCGCGACCAGGTAGAGCACGGCGATCGTGGTGAACAGTCCGCCCGCGATCAGCGAGAACGGGTCGAGCCGGTGCTTCCTCACTGCTGGACCTCCACCTTGATGTTGCCGAGGCCGACCGAGAGTTCCAGGTCGATCGTGCCCTTGGACGCCTGACCGCCGACGGGTTGCAGCAGGTAGGTGTGGCGACCGGTGCCGTCGTCGCGGCCGCCCGGGACGGAGACGTTGCCGAGGCCCGTCCGGGTCACCAGGTTCACCGTCGCGTCCGGCGGCAGCACCACGGTCAGTTCGCCGACGCCCAGCTCGGCGCGGCTGGTGAGGGTCGCGCCGGTGGTGTCCAGCGCGCTCAGGTCGAGGTGGAGCTCGCCGGCGCCGAGGGTGTACTTGGGCGCCAGGTCGGTCGTCGCGGTGACGGTGAAGTCGCGCCGCCCGACCGCGTCGCGCACGGAGTCCGGGGAGTGGCCGACGAAGGTCAGCGCCAGGGTGATCAGCAGGCCGATCGCCGCGAGCTTGCGGGCCCGGCCGAACTTCGCGCCGAGCAGCAGGGTCAGACCGACCACCAGCAGCGCGGTGGCCAGCACCGACGTGCTCAGCACGCCGAGATCGGTGTGGCCGACCGAGGCGGACCAGACCGCGGCGCCCGCGCCGATCGCCAGCAGCAGGCCGAAGAACCCCAGCGCGGAGCGCTCCCGCGGGTGCCGGACGGCGGCGGGCCGCGGCCGGCGGGGCGGGCCGTCCTTGCGCAGCGGATCGCCCTCGGGCAGGTCGGCGCGCTGCCACCAGGGCTGGGCCGGGCCGCCGGCGGGCGGCACCGGGGTGCCGTACGGCGGGGTGCCGGTGCCGCCGTAGGGGTTGCGGTCGGGGTGGCGCGGGTCCCACAGGTAGCCGCTCGGGCCGGGGGCCGGGGAGTCGGCGGGCACCGTGCCGGCGGCCTGCGCGGCGGCGTGCCGGGCGCGGGCGGCCGCGTCCTCCTCCGGCCGGGACCAGGGGTGGCCGCCGTGGTCGTCCTCGGGGAAGTGCCGGTCGTACGGGCCGCCGCGGCGGCGTCCGCGCACCCGGCCGCGGCGCCGCTCGGGGTCGTAGCGCACCGCCAGGAAGACCAGGCCGGCGAGCAGCAGCAGCGGGAAGAGCTGGCCGTCGTCGCCCATCGAGGAGAAGAACACCCCGGTGCCGATCACGGTCAGCAGCACCGCGCCGACCGACTGGCCGTCCACCCGGCCGGTGAGCACCCGCTGGAGTTCGGTGCGCCCCTGCCGGTCCTCGCCCCGGCCGTCCGGCACCGGCTCGGTCGGGACGACCAGCCAGGCCAGGCCGTACAGGAAGAGCCCGAGGCCGCCGGAGAGGCAGAGCACCACGATGACGACCCGGAAGACCACCGGGTCGATGTCCAGGTGCCGTCCGAGACCGCCGCAGACACCGGCCACCACGCGGTGGTGCCGTGCCCTGGTCAGCGGCGGGCGGTCCGGTTCCGGCGGGGCGGCGGGCCCGGCCTCCTCGATGCGGTGGTCCTCGGTCATGGGCACCATCCTCCCGGCTGGGCCCGGCCCGCCCAACCGGTGGGAGCCCTGTCCGTACCCTGACCCGTCCCTGAGAAGGGCTTAGGGACACACCCTGATGCGCCCGCGTGCGCGAGCGTGGAACCATCGGTGCCGTGGCAGCACCCGGTACCGATCCCCGACCCCTCGCCCCCGACACCGCGTCGGCGGGCACCGACCCGAGCGTGCCCGACGGCGGGCGGCCGCCCTACCGACGGCTCTACCGCAGCCCGCAGGGACGGATGCTCGGCGGTGTGGCGCACGGCCTCGCGGTGCACCTCGGGCTGCCGGTGCGGTGGGTCCGGCTGGCGTTCGTGCTGCTGTTCTTCGCGCAGGGCATCGGCGCCCTGCTGTACGCGGCGTTCTGGTTCGTGGTGCCGATCGGCATCGGCGAGCCGGCGCAGCGCGGCGGCGCGCACTGGGTGTACGTCAACGGCGGCTTCGTCCCGACCGGCCAGGGGCAGCAGCAGGGCGGGGCGCTGACCAAGGGCGGCCGCGGCGGCTGGCTCGGCCGGCTGCGCGAGCTGCTGCAGCACGCGCTGCAGGGCGAACCGGCCGCGCCGGCCGCGGAGGGGGAGGGCGCCGCGCCCGGCGGCCGCCCCGGTCAGGGCGGCCTCGGCCAGCTCGCCGCCCTGGTGATCACGGTGATCGGCCTGATCGCGCTGCTGAACGTGCTGGGCGTGCAGACCGCCAAGCCGTACACCTGGCCGCTGCTCGCGATCGGCGTCGGCGTCGCGCTGGTCTGGCGGCAGGCCGACGACTCGCGCTGGCAGCGCTGGTTCGGCCTGGAGGAGGGCGACCGGCGCCGCGGCGCCTACACCCGGGTCGGCGTCGGCGTGCTGCTCGTGGTGGGCGGCACCATCGCCTTCCTCGCCGTGCAGGGCAGCGGCTCGACCCTCGGGTCGGTCGTCGAGGCCTCGCTCGCGGTGCTCGCAGGGGTGCTGGTCCTGCTCGGCCCGTACGGGCTGCGCCTGTGGCAGGACCTCGGCGCCGAGCGCACCGCCCGCATCCGGGCCCAGGAGCGGGCCGAGATCGCCGCGCACGTGCACGACTCGGTGCTGCACACCCTGACCCTGATCCAGCGTCGGGCCGAGGACCCCAAGGAGGTGCTGCGGCTGGCCCGCGCCCAGGAGCGCGAGCTGCGGCTCTGGCTGTACCGCCCGGAGGCCGCCGCGGAGGCCGCCCCGGACACCATGGCGGAGAGCCTGCGGGCCGTCGTGGCGGAGGTGGAGGACCGGCACGGCGTCCCGGTCGAGCTGGTGATCGTCGGCGACTGCCCGATGGACGAGCGGATCGCGGCACAGATGCAGGCCGCGAGGGAGGCGACCGTCAACGCGGCCAAGTACGGTGGCGGGGGACCGGTCCAGGTCTACGCCGAGGTCGAGGGGAGGACCGTGATGGTGTTCGTCCGCGACCACGGCCCCGGCTTCGACCCCGACACGGTGCCGGAGGACCGGATGGGCGTACGGGAGTCGATCATCGGCCGGATGAAGCGCAACGGCGGCACCGCACGGGTGCGGCCCGCGCCGGACGGCGGGACCGAGGTCGAGCTGGAGATGGAGAGAACGAATGACTGAGGCAGCTCCGGAGCGCACGGCGAGGGTCGTCCTGGTGGACGACCACCGGATGTTCCGGACGGGGGTCAGGGCCGAGATCGGCCGCACCGACGTGACCGGCATCGACGTGGTCGGCGAGGCCGACGACGTGGAGTCGGCGGTCCGGGTCGTCGCCGAGACCAGGCCGGACGTGGTGCTGCTCGACGTCCACCTGCCCGGCGGCGGCGGCGTCGAGGTGCTGCGCCGCTCGGCCGGGCTGATGGGCGAGGCGGGGGGAGCGGTCAAGTTCCTGGCGCTGTCGGTGTCGGACGCCGCCGAGGACGTCATCGGCGTCATCCGCGGCGGTGCCCGCGGCTACGTCACCAAGACCATCACCGGGACCGACCTGGTCAACGCGGTCTTCCGGATCGCGGACGGCGACGCGGTGTTCTCGCCGCGGCTGGCCGGCTTCGTGCTGGACGCCTTCGCCGCGACGGACACCCCGCCGGTCGACGAGGACCTGGACCGGCTCACCCAGCGCGAGCGCGAGGTCCTGCGCCTGATCGCGCGCGGGTACGCCTACAAGGAGATCGCCAAGCAGCTGTTCATCTCGGTGAAGACGGTGGAGAGCCACGTCTCCGCCGTGCTGCGGAAGCTGCAGCTCAGCAACCGGCACGAGCTGACCCGCTGGGCCACCGCCCGCCGCCTGGTCTGAGCCCGCACCCGGGCCCCGTCGAGCCCGCCCGGCCCGTTCCGTACGGGCCGGGCGGGCTTGTCGGTGGGTGGCCATAGACTCGGAGTGCCATGAGTAGCCTCTTTGACGACCTCCCGCTCCCCGGTTTCGAGGCCCCCGCCGCCGGGTCGAAGCAGCCCGCCGCACCCATCGACGAGGAGCCTCCGCCGTACGAGGGCGACGTCCCGTACGACGCCTACGAGGAGGCGATCCCGGACGGCTTGTTCCACACCGACCACGCCGCCGAGGCCGAGCGGGACGCCTGGTACCGCAACGGCGCCGCCCGCCCGGTGGTGGACCCGGCGCAGCTGCTGGAGGGCATGAACGACCCGCAGCGCGAGGCGGTGCTGCACGCGGGTTCGCCGCTGCTCATCGTGGCCGGCGCCGGCTCCGGCAAGACCCGGGTGCTGACCCACCGGATCGCCCACCTGCTCGGCGCCCGCGGCGTGCAGCCCGGCGAGATCCTGGCCATCACCTTCACCAACAAGGCCGCCGGCGAGATGCGCGAGCGCGTCGAGGCCCTGGTCGGCCCGCGGGCCCGGGCGATGTGGGTCTCCACCTTCCACAGCGCGTGCGTGCGGATCCTGCGCCGCGAGTCCAAGCTGCTGGGCTTCACCTCCAGCTTCTCGATCTACGACTCGGCCGACTCGCAGCGCCTGATGTCGCTGGTCTGCCGCGACCTCGACCTGGACCCGAAGCAGTTCCCGCCGAAGTCCTTCACGGCGAAGGTCAGCAACCTCAAGAACGAGCTGATCGACGAGGAGACCTTCGCCGACCAGGCCGCCAACCCGATGGAGAAGAAGCTCGCCGAGGCGTACGCCCTCTACCAGCGGCGGCTGCGCGAGGCCAACGCGCTGGACTTCGACGACATCATCATGACGACGGTGAACCTGCTGCAGGCCTTCCCCGACGTCGCGGAGCACTACCGGCGGCGGTTCCGGCACATCCTCGTCGACGAGTACCAGGACACCAACCACGCCCAGTACATGCTGGTCCGGGAGCTGAGCGGGGGCTCCGTCGCCGCCGCGCCCAGGCGCACCGTCGACGGGGACTTCGTGAACCCGGCCGCCGCCCACCTCGCCGAGGTGCCGCCCGCCGAGCTGTGCGTGGTCGGTGACGCGGACCAGTCGATCTACGCCTTCCGCGGCGCGACGATCCGCAACATCCTCCAGTTCGAGGAGGACTACCCGAACGCGACCACGATCCTGCTGGAGCAGAACTACCGCTCCACGCAGACCATCCTGAGCGCCGCCAACTCCGTCATCGAGCGCAACGCCAACCGGCGCGAGAAGAAGCTCTGGACGGCCGGCGAGCACGGCGAGAAGGCCGTCGGCTACGTCGCGGACGACGAGCACGGAGAGGCCCAGTTCATCGCCGACGAGATCGACCGGCTCACCGACGCGGGCGACGCCAAGCCCGGCGACGTCGCGATCTTCTACCGGACCAACGCCCAGTCCCGCGTGTTCGAGGAGGTGTTCATCCGGGTCGGCCTGCCGTACAAGGTGGTCGGCGGGGTGCGCTTCTACGAGCGCAAGGAGGTCCGGGACGTCCTGGCGTACCTGCGGGTGCTCTCCAACCCGGAGGACACCGTGCCGCTGCGCCGGATCCTCAACGTGCCCAAGCGCGGCATCGGCGAGCGGGCCGAGGCGATGATCGACGCGCTGGCCGCGCGGGAGCGGATCTCCTTCGCCCAGGCGCTGCTGCGGGTCGACGAGGCGTACGGGATGGCCGCGCGCTCGGCCAACGCGGTGAAGAAGTTCAACGTGCTGCTGGCCGGTCTGCGGCAGGTCGTCGAGTCGGGCGCCGGCCCGGCCGCGGTGCTGGAGGCCGTCCTGGAGGAGACCGGCTACCTCGCCGAGCTCCAGGCCTCCACCGACCCGCAGGACGAGACCAGGGTGGAGAACCTCCAGGAGCTCGCCTCGGTGGCGCTGGAGTACGAGCAGGACCCGGGCGAGCGGCCGGACGCCGGCGAGGACGGCGCGCCGCCGGTCGGCTCGCTCGCCGACTTCCTGGAGCGGGTCGCGCTGGTCGCCGACTCCGACCAGATCCCGGACGAGGACGAGGAGGGCCGGGGCGTCATCACGATGATGACCCTGCACACCGCCAAGGGCCTGGAGTTCCCGGTGGTCTTCCTGACCGGCATGGAGGACGGCATCTTCCCGCACATGCGGGCGCTCAACCAGGTCAAGGAGCTGGAGGAGGAGCGGCGGCTCGCCTACGTGGGGCTCACCCGCGCGCGGGAGCGGCTCTACCTGACCCGCTCGGTGCTGCGCAGCGCCTGGGGGCAGCCCGCCTACAACCCGGCCTCGCGGTTCCTGGAGGAGATCCCGGACACCCTGGTGGAGTGGAAGCGGACGGGCGCGGCGCAGGCGCCGGCGGCGCGCGGCTTCTCCTCGGGCTCGTCCTGGGGCAGGTCCTCGTCCGGGGGCGGGGGGCAGCGCTCCTCCGCGTCCGCCTCGGCCGCCCCGAAGGCGGGCTGGGGGCAGTCGGCGCGGCGCGGCGGCAAGGTCGTCGAGCGGGACGTCGTCTCGCTGGCGGTCGGGGACCGCGTCACCCACGACACCTTCGGACTGGGCACGGTGGTGGGCGTCACCGGTGTCGGCGACCGGGCCCAGGCCACCGTCGACTTCGGCACGGAGGGGCGCAAGCAGCTGCTGCTGCGGTACGCACCGGTGGAGAAGCTCTGACCCCCGGGCCGGGCGCCGGGCAGGGGCCGGCGGGGGCCGGTCCCAGCAGGGGTCCGGCCTGGCGGGGGTCCGGTCCTAGCGGGGGTCCAGTCCGTTCGAGAGGAACCACGGCAGCGGGTCGACCGGCCCGCTGCCGGCCGGGCGGATCTCGAAGTGCAGGTGCGGCCCGGTGCTGTTGCCGCTGCTGCCGACGAAGGCGATCACGTCGCCCTGCTTCACCGGGCCCTTGCGGACCTTGTACGCCCGCAGGTGGCAGTACCAGGCCTCGGTGCCGTCGGGCATCTTCAGTATCGACATGTAGCCGTACGACGGGTTCCACTGCGTGCGGATGGTGCCGTCCGTGACGGCCACGACCTGGGTGCCGCCGTCCACCGGGAAGTCGATGCCGGTGTGGCGGTTCGCCCAGTGGGTGCCCGCCTCGCCGAACAGCTCGCCGAGGCCGTGCTGGGCGACCGGCATGACCACCTTGGGCTGGGCGGGTTCGGCGGTCGGCTGGGCGGTCGGGGTGGCGCCGGGGGCCGTGGCATCGGTGGGCTGGGCGCCGGACAGCGGCTGCCGGGCGTCGCCGCGGGAGGCCTGGGCCTGGTCGCCGACGGCGAGCGCCTGCTGCGCGGACGCCTTCGCGGCCGTGGCGGCCGTGCCGTCCGGGGCGTCGGCCGCCGTCGACTGCGGGGGGACCCGGCCGGCCGCCTGCGCGCGCTGGTCGGCCTCGCCCTGCACGGTGACCGCCGCGGCGGCGGCGGCGACCCCGAGCGCGGCCACCGACGGCAGCGCGACCCGCAGCAACGCCGTCCGGGTGGCGGCCCGGGCGGCGCCGCGGCGCTGGGCGCGGGACTGCTCGCGGGCCGCGAGGCGCAGCTCCGCACGGGTCGGGCGGGCTGCTTCGGGAGCCATCGGGGGCTGCCTCCTCGGTGGGCCTCGGGCGCGTCGTCGGGCGTGGGGGAAAACCGGGGGGAAAACAGCCGAGACTGTAGTCGCAAGGCCGACGCCCCCGAAAAACCAGCGCTTGTCAAGGGGTCGGCCGGGGGTCCGTGCGGACGGCGGCGGACGGGTATACCCACTGGTAGCAAGGCCGGTGGCTTGTGACTTTGCCCTCCTCTTGGGGGGTGGCACGACCAACGGGGCCGGGTGGCGCTAACCTCCCCTCAGGTTGGTTATTGACCGTTAACCGAGCCCGCGGCCCACGAGGTCCGGTCGGACGGTGGACGACGATGTCCAGGAGGCAGTCATGAGTGTGTCGGGGCCGATCCGTGTGGTGGTCGCCAAGCCGGGGCTCGACGGTCACGACCGTGGCGCCAAGGTCATTGCGCGCGCCCTGCGCGACGCCGGTATGGAGGTCATCTACACCGGGCTGCACCAGACGCCCGAGCAGGTCGTCGACACCGCGATCCAGGAGGACGCGGACGGCATCGGGCTGTCGATCCTGTCCGGCGCCCACATGACGCTGTGCGCGCGGGTGCTGGAGCTGCTGAAGGAGCGCGACGCCGAGGACATCAAGGTGTTCTGCGGCGGCATCATCCCGGACGAGGACATCGCCGAGCTCAAGGCCATGGGCGTCGCCGACATCTTCACCCCGGGCACGCCCACCCGGGACGTCGTCGCCTGGGTCGAGGCCAACCTGCGGGCGGCCGGCTGAGGCCCGCCCCTCCCTCGAAGCGGTAGCGCGCACGGCCGAGCGGGCCGCCCCCTCCGGAGGGGGCGGCCCGCTCCGCCGCGTCAGCCGCCGAGTTCGGCGAGCATCGCCGCCCGGAAGCGCAGCGTCCCGGCCAGCCGGGCGAAGGTCTCCGACCACGCGGAGTCCGGGGCGGCCCCGGCGGCCAGCTCCTCCACGGCGGCCGCCGTCTCCGGGGCGAGCGCCCGCTCCGTCATCCCGAGCACCCCGCTGTGGCTCCACGGGTACGCGCCCGAGCCGGCGGCCCGGGCCAGGGCCGTCACCACGGCGGTGGACAGCGGCGGCGTCCACGGGGTGGCGCAGGCGCCCAGCAGCTGGAAGGCCTCGCCGAGGCCGTGCACCTCGATGAACGCGGCCGTCCAGGCGGCCCGCTCCCCGGGCGGGAGGACGGCCAGCAGCTTGGCCGGGGCGCCGGTGGCGCGCGGCGCGCGGGGCCGTCCGGAGCCGCGGACGGGCGGGGCGGGGGCGGGGCCGAGCAGCGCCCGGGCCCAGTCGGCGTCGTGCTGGCGGACGGCGGCCCGCGCCCAGGCCTCCCGCAGGTCGTCGGCCCAGCTGCTGCTGGTCTCGTCGATGCTGTCGCCGACCCGCAGGGCCAGCAGCTGCTCCGGGGTCAGGCCGGTGCTGCGGGGCCAGGTGGCGAGCGGCGCCGCGGCGACCACCTCGCCGAACCACCAGGCCCGCTCGCCGCGCCCGGTGGGGGAGGTGGGCGCGATGCCGTCGCGCTGCATGGCCGCGTCGCACTCGGCGGGCGGGGTGACCAGCAGGTGCGTGCCGGCGTCGGCGAGGCGGACGGCGGCCAGCGCGCGCTCGGCCATCCGGTGGGCCAGGGCCGAGCCGGGCAGGGTGGAGAGCAGCTCGGCGGCCGTGGCGCGGACGTTCTTGCTGCGGTCCCCGAGGGCGGCCTCCAGGAACGGTTCGTCGGCGGCGGAGAGGCCGTCCTGCAGGGCGTCCAGGAAGAGCAGGCGGTCCTCGGCGCGCTCGGTGGGCCAGGTGCCGCTCAGCAGTTCCAGACCGGCCGCCGGGTCCCGGCGGCGCAGCAGGGTGAGGTGGGTGACCCGTTCGGCGAACAGGCCCTCGTGCCACAGGTGGTGGTCGACGGGCTGCCCGGGCCGTCCGGCCGGATCGCCCGCGGTGCGCAGCACGAACCGCCAGTCGGGGTTCTGCTCGGCCAGCCAGCGGCCCAGCGGGCCGGCCAACGCGACCGCGTCGGGGCGCAGTTCGCTGCGGGCCCGGGCGGCGTCGAGCAGGCCGGGTATCAGGGCGCCGGGCGGCCGCAGGCCCCGGGCGCGCGCGGTGGCGAGCCACTGCGGGAGCAGTTCGGCCAGGTTGGCCAGGGTGCTGCCGCCGGTGCCGCCGGAGCGGCCGGCCAGCAGCACGGCGAGCCGGCGGGCGGCCGGCTCGGGCAGCACCGGGCGCCGGTCCTCCGGCGCGGGCGGGCCGGGCGGGCCGGCGGCCGGCACGGGCAGGGCGCCGGCCCGGCGGCGGACGGTGGCGAGCGCGGCCAGTTCCAGCAGGGCGGTGGCCGGGTCGGACCGGTCGACCTCGTCGGCGAGCGGCAGCGCGGCGGCCGGGAGCGGGCGGCGGTCGGTGCCGAGCAGCGCGGTGGTGTGCAGGGTCTCCCACGGGTCCTGGGTGGTCGTCATGTCCGTTGCTCCTACGCAGTGGTGAGGCCGATCGGGCGGTCCTGGCCGGACCAGGCCGTGACCGGGGCGAAGCCCTGGTGGCCGTACTCGCCGAAGACGGTCAGCGGGCGGCCGGTGGAGACCGCGGCCAGCCGCCACAGCGCCGCCTCGGGGACGGCAGGGCCGTGCACGGGCACGGTGTGGTGGCCGTCCGTCAGGTGCCAGCCGTCCGGGGTGCGGACCGGCACGACCCCGGCGAGGACGGTCGGCCAGCTCTCCAGCCACGGGTCGTCGGCGACGGCGGTGCCGTAGCCGGCCACCGCCTCGGCGACGGCGAGGCCGTCGGGCGGGCCGGCCGGGCCGGGGGCGGGGGCGCCGTAGCGGGTGCCGAGGGCGGCGCGCAGCGGGCGGGCACCGGGGTGGAAGGCGAGGTCGGCCTCCAGCAGGTGGCCGGTGGGCAGGGCGAGGTCGGGGGCCTGGCCGGGCCGGCCGAAGGCCAGCAGCAGGGCGGGCCGGCCGGTCTTGGCGCCGCGCAGCCAGACCCGGCGGGTGGTCAGCCGGTCGTCGGAGCCCCCTTCCATCTGCACCGTCCGGCTGCCGAGCACCTGCCAGCGGTCGCGGACGGTGGGCCCGGCCAGGACCTCGGCGGTGTCGGCGGGGTAGCCGACCCGGGTGCGGACCGTCGCGGCGAGGTCGGCCGGCAGTTCGTCGAGGCGGGTGGCGGCGGTGGCGAGCAGGTGGAGCATCGCGTACTCCTCCAGGAGGAGGTCGGAGGGGACGGTGTCGAGCGTGCGGACCCGGGTGGCCAGGCCGGGTGCCTGCGCGTCGACCATCCGGGCGGCGACCGCCTCCCAGGGGCCGGCGGCGGACTGGTCGGCCAGGCCGTGCCGGACCCGGTCGGCCAGCCGCAGCCGGAGCTCGGCGGCGCCGGCGGCCACCCGGGCGCCCCGCTTCTCGGCCCGGCGGCGGGCGGCGGCAGGGTCGGCCGGGGCGGCGGCGCGCTTCTCGGCGCGCTCCCCGCGGGCCCGGAGCCAGTCGGCCGCCCAGTCGGCCGGCTCGGCGGCGGGGACGGCCTGCGGGGCGCCCGTCCAGAGCAGGAGGAGCCCGAGCGCGTGCTTGCACGGGAACTTCCGGCTGGGGCAGCTGCACTGGTAGGCGGGCGTGGCGAGCTCGACCACGGTGCGGTACGGCGTGCTGCCGCTGCCCCGGCACTCGCCCCAGACCGCGGTGCCGTCGGTGCCCGCCCCGGACCACGGCGCGGGCGAGGAGAGCTTGCCGGCCGCCTTCTGCGACGCGGCGTCAGGTGCCAGGGACAGGACGTGTTCGGTGCTCCAGCGTTCCTCCATGCGACCGACGGTAGGCGGCGGCACTGACATCGCCCGGGTGCCCGTCCGGCCCGCGCGCGAGGGCGCCCGCCGGTCCGTCAGGTGATGTCAGTGGCCCGGTGCAAGGTGGTTCCGCAGGCCGGGACGCCGACCTGGCTCCCCCCGATCACCCCGCCGCCGGGGCACCCGTGCACCCGGCGGCCGACCCGAAGGAGCCCCCGATGACCGACGTTCTGCGGCAGCACGCCGAGGACGCCTTCGCCGGCGAACTGGCCGCCCTGGCCGCGCAGGACGACCGTCCGCGCCCGGAGCGCTGGAAGCTCTCGCCGTGGGCGGTGGCGACGTACCTGCTCGGCGGCGAGCTGCCCGACGGCACCCGGGTCACCCCCAAGTACATCGGTCCGCGCCGGGTGGTGGAGGTCGCCGTCACCACCCTGGCGACGGACCGCGCGCTGCTGCTGCTCGGTGTGCCCGGCACCGCCAAGACCTGGGTCTCCGAGCACCTGGCCGCGGCGATCAGCGGCGACTCCACCCTGCTGGTGCAGGGCACCGCGGGCACCCCGGAGGAGGCCGTCCGGTACGGCTGGAACTACGCCCGGCTGCTCACCCACGGCCCGAGCCGGGACGCCCTGGTCCCCTCGCCGCTGATGCGGGCGATGGCCGACGGGAAGATCGCCCGGGTCGAGGAGCTGACCCGGATCCCGGCCGACGTGCAGGACGCCCTGATCACCGTGCTGTCCGAGAAGACGCTGCCGGTACCGGAGTTGGGCTCCGAGACGCAGGCCGTGCGCGGCTTCAACCTGATCGCCACCGCCAACGACCGCGACCGCGGCGTCAACGAGCTGTCCAGCGCGCTGCGCCGCCGGTTCAACACCGTGGTGCTGCCGCTGCCGGGTTCGCTGGAGGAGGAGGTCGACATCGTCACCCGCCGGGTGAACCAGCTCGGCCGCTCCCTGGAGCTGCCCGAACTGCCCGGCGGCGCCGCGGAGATCAGGCGGGTGGTGACGGTCTTCCGCGAGCTGCGGGCCGGGATCACGGCGGACGGCCGGACGAAGGTCAAGACCCCGAGCGGCACCCTCTCCACCGCCGAGGCGATCTCGGTGGTGACCAACGGGCTCGCCCTGGCCACCCACTTCGGTGACGGCGTGCTGCGCGCCGGGGACGTGACGGCCGGCATCCTCGGCGCCGTGGTCCGCGACCCGGTCGCGGACCGCGCGGTCTGGCGCGAGTACGTGGAGGGCGTGGTGCGGGAGCGCGACGGCTGGAAGGACTTCTACCGGGCCGCCCGCGAGGAGGTGCGATGACGGCCGACGTCGCGCTGCTCGGCATCCGGCACCACGGCCCGGGCTCGGCCCGGGCGGTCGCCGCCGCCCTGGAGCAGTGGCGGCCCGACGCGGTGCTGATCGAGGGCCCGCCCGAGGCCGACGGCCTGCTCCACCTCGCCGCCGGGACGGGCCTGGTGCCGCCGGTCGCGCTGCTCGCCCACGCCGTGGACGACCCGGCGAAGGCCGCCTTCTGGCCGTACGCCGAGTTCTCCCCGGAGTGGGTGGCGATCCGTCACGCCGTCGAGCGGGAGCTGCCGGTCCGCTTCATCGACCTCCCCGCGGGCCACGGTTTCGGTCCGGCCGCCGGGGAGGCGGACGGCGAGCCGGAGGCGCCGGCGGCCGATCCGCTGGCGCTGCTCGCCGAGGCCGCCGGGCACGACGACCCGGAGCGCTGGTGGGAGGACGTGGTCGAGCACCGCGCGCCCGGTGCGGACGCGCTGGCCCCGTTCGCGGCCGTCGCCGAGGCGATGGCGGCGCTGCGGGCGGAGGGCCTCGGCGAGTCCCGGCGGGACACCCTGCGCGAGGCCTACATGCGCCAGCAGGTCCGCGCCGCCCGCCGGGCCGGGCACGGCCGGATCGCCGTGGTCTGCGGGGCGTTCCACGTGCCCGCGCTGGCGGCCGCGCCGAGCGTCGCGCACGACCGGGCGCTGCTCGCCGGACTGCCCCGGAAGGTGCGGACGGAGGTCACCTGGGTGCCGTGGACGCACCGCAGGCTCTCCCAGGCCGCCGGCTACGGCGCGGGTGTGCGGTCGCCCGGCTGGTACCACCACCTGTTCACCACCGAGGGTGACCCGGTGCCGCGCTGGCTGACCCGGGCCGCCGAACTGCTGCGCGCCGAGGACCACCCGGTCTCCTCCGCCCACGTGATCGAGGCGGTCCGGCTCGCCGAGGCCCTCGCGGTGATGCGCGGCCGCCCGCTGGCCGGGCTGACCGAGACCCTGGATGCCGTACGGGCCGTGCTGTGCGAGGGCTCGGACGTCGCCCTGGAGCTCGTCCGGGACCGCCTGGTCGTCGGCGACGCGCTCGGCGAGGTCCCGGACACCGCCCCGGCGGTGCCGCTCCAGCGGGACCTCACCAGGCTGCAGCGCTCGCTGCGGCTCAAGCCCGCGGCCGAGCCCAAGGACCTGGACCTCGACCTGCGCAAGGACACCGACGCGGCCCGTTCCCGGCTGCTGCACCGGCTGCGGCTGCTGGGCGTCGACTGGGGCGTGCCCGCCCGGTCCGCCGTGAACTCCACCGGGACGTTCCGGGAGAGCTGGCGGCTCTGCTGGCAGCCCGAGTTCGCGGTCCGGATCGCCGAGGCCGCCCAGTGGGGCACCACGGTGGAGGAGGCGGCCACCGGCAAGGCCGTCGGCACCGCCCGCGCGGCGGCCGAACTCGCCGAGCTGACGGGCCTGGTGGAGACCTGCCTGCTGGCCGGCCTGCCCGGCGCGCTGCCCGCGGTGATGCGGGTGCTCGCGGACTGCGCGGCCCTGGACACCGACGTCGCCCACCTGGCCGGGGCGCTGCCCGCGCTGGTGCGGGCGCTGCGCTACGGCGACGTCCGCGGCACCGACCACGGTGCGCTCGGCGCGGTGGCCGCAGGGCTCGCCGACCGGATCTGCGTCGGGCTGCCGCCCGCCTGCGTGGGGCTGGACGCCGAGGGCGCGGCGGCCATGCGCGTCAGGATCGACGAGGTGCACGGTGCGATCGGCCTGCTCGGGCCGGGCGGACCGGCCGACCCGGACGCCGCGGGCGACCCGGACGCCGCGGACGGGCCCGGCGGCCCGGGCCCCGACGGCCGGAGCCCGGACGGCCTGGCCGGGCGCTGGGCCGCCACCCTGCGGGGCCTGGCCCGCCGGGAGCCGAGCGCCGGACCGGCCACCGGCGTCCCCGGGCTGCTGCGCGGCCGCGCCGTCCGGCTGCTGCTGGACGACGGCCGGCTCGACTCCGACGAGGCCGGCCGGCGGCTGCGCCTGGTGCTGTCCGCCGCCAGCGCCCCGCTGGACGCGGCCGGCTGGATCGAGGGCTTCCTCACCGGCGGCGGAGCCCTGCTGCTGCACGACCCGCGGCTGCTCGCCCTGCTCGACGCGTGGGTGAGCGGCGTCCCCGCCGGGGTGTTCACCGACGTCCTGCCGCTGCTGCGCCGCACCTTCGCCGGGCTGGAGGCGGGCGTGCGGACCACGATCGGCGGCCGGGTGGCGGCCGGCCCGCTGGGCGAGGCCCCGGCCGGTGCCGACCAGCCGGGCGAGCTCGACCGGGGCCGGGCCGACGCGGCGGTGCCGGTGGTGGCGCTGCTGCTCGGGGTCCGGCCGCGGATCCCCCGGCAGGCTGCCGGGCGCAACACCTGACGCGGCCTCCCCGGGCCGCCCCCCGGTCACCCCCGGTGCCCCCGTCACCCCTCTTACCCCCGTTGTCCCCGTCGAAGGAGGACGAGATGGCTGCGACCACGACCGACGACCGGCTGCGCCGCTGGCGCCTGGTGCTCGGCGGCGAGGCCGACGGCACCGGCTGCACCCTGCGCGGCCGGGACGCCGCGATGGACGGCGCCCTCGCCGCGCTCTACCGGGGCGCACCCGAGGAGGGCGGCCGTCCGGCCCGCGGCGGCCGGCGCGGTGCCGGGCTCGGCGGCTCGGCCCCGCAGGTGGCCCGCTGGCTGGGCGACATCCGCGAGTACTTCCCGTCGACCGTCGTCCAGCTGATGCAGCAGGACGCGATCTCCCGGCTCGGCCTCGACCGGCTGCTGCTGGAGCCGGAGATGCTGGAGGCCGTCGAACCGGACGTGCACCTGGTCGGCACCCTGCTCTCGCTCCGGCACGCGCTGCCCGAGACCACCCGGGAGACCGCCCGGGCCGTGGTCGGCAAGGTGGTCGCCGACCTGGAGCGGCGGCTCGCCGACCGCACCAGGGCCACCGTGGGCGGCGCCCTCGACCGCAGCGCCAGGGTGAACCGGCCCCGCCACCGCGACATCGACTGGGACCGCACCGTCCGGGCCAACCTGGGCAACTACCTGCCCGAGCACGGCACCGTCGTCCCCGAGCGGCTGGTCGGCCACGCCCGCGCCCGGCACGCGGTGCGCAAGGACGTCATCCTCTGCATCGACCAGTCCGGTTCGATGGCGCCGTCCGTGGTGCACTCGGCGGTGTTCGGCGCGGTGCTCGCCTCGATGCGGAGCCTGGACACCCGCCTGGTCGTCTTCGACACCTCGGTGGTCGACCTCACCGAGCAGCTCACCGATCCGGTCGACGTCCTGTTCGCCACCCGGCTGGGCGGCGGCACCGACATCAACCGCGCGCTCGCCTACTGCCAGTCGAGGATCACCCGGCCCGCCGAGACGGTCGTGGTGCTGATCAGCGACCTCTACGAGGGCGGGATCCGGGACGGCATGCTGCGGCGGGTCGCCGCGATGAAGGCGGCCGGCGTGCAGTTCATCGCCCTGCTGGCGCTCTCCGACGAAGGTGCGCCCGCGTACGACCACGCCCATGCGGCCGCCCTGGCCGCGCTCGGCGTACCGGCCTTCGCCTGCACCCCCGACGCCTTCCCGGAGGTCATGGCCGCGGCGATCGAGAAGCGCCCCGTCCCGGTGCCTGACCAGGGAGTGTGAGGATTCACCCGGACGCGCTAAACCCGCCCGCCGGTGGGCGGGGCCCGCGCCGCACCGCTCTAGGCTGTCTGTGACGGTTCTCACCCAAGACGGGAAGGCCCCGGGCGAAACAGTCCCGTCGTACGGGGATAACCTGCCAGACGGACGTGACGCGCGTGTTGATTGACGTGTGCGCCCGTGGCTGTGTGGGCCGCAAGGCCGTACCTCTGCGTACCCGCACCGCCCCGACGACCCGCAGCGAAGATCCTGCCGTGGCACGCTCGTAGAGACACAATCCGCGACCACGAACAAGGACAAACACGTGGACCTGTTCGAGTACCAGGCGAGGGACCTCTTCGCCAAGCACGGCGTGCCCGTGCTTGACGGCGATGTCATCGAGACCGCCGCAGACGCTGCCGCCATCGCGGAGCGCTTCGGCGGCCGCGCCGTCGTCAAGGCTCAGGTGAAGGTGGGTGGCCGAGGCAAGGCCGGTGGCGTGAAGCTCGCCTCCGACCCGGCGGACGCCGTCGCCAAGGCCGAGCAGATCCTCGGCATGGACATCAAGGGCCACACCGTTCACAAGGTGATGCTGGCCCAGACCGCGGACATCAAGGACGAGTACTACGTCTCGTTCCTGCTGGACCGCACCAACCGCACCTTCCTGGCCATGGCCAGCGTCGAGGGCGGCGTGGAGATCGAGGTCGTCGCCGAGCAGAACCCCGACGCGCTCGCCAAGATCCCGGTCGACGCCAACGAGGGCTGCACCCCGGAGAAGGCCGCCGAGATCGTCGCCGCGGCGAAGTTCCCGGCCGAGGTCGCCGACCAGGTCGCCGAGGTCCTGCAGAAGCTGTGGACCGTCTTCATCAAGGAGGACGCCCTCCTCGTCGAGGTCAACCCGCTGATCAAGTCCGGTGAGGGCAAGATCATCGCGCTCGACGGCAAGGTCTCCCTGGACGAGAACGCCGAGTTCCGCCAGCCCGAGCACGAGGCGCTCGAGGACAAGGCCGCGGCCAACCCGCTCGAGGCGGCGGCCAAGGCCAAGGGCCTGAACTACGTCAAGCTCGACGGCCAGGTCGGCATCATCGGCAACGGCGCGGGCCTCGTCATGAGCACCCTCGACGTGGTCGCCTACGCCGGAGAGAACCACGGCGGCGTCAAGCCCGCCAACTTCCTCGACATCGGTGGCGGCGCCTCCGCCGAGGTCATGGCCAACGGCCTGGAGATCATCCTGGGCGACCCCGACGTCAAGTCGGTGTTCGTCAACGTCTTCGGCGGCATCACCGCCTGTGACGCGGTCGCCAACGGCATCGTGCAGGCCCTGGAGCTCCTCGTGAGCAAGGGCGAGAGCGTCACCAAGCCGCTCGTCGTCCGCCTGGACGGCAACAACGCGGAGCTGGGTCGCAAGATCCTCGACGACGCCAACCACCCGCTGGTCCAGCGCGTGGACACCATGGACGGCGCCGCGGACCGCGCCGCCGAGCTGGCCAACAAGTAAGGAAGGGGACTTAACACCATGGCTATCTTCCTTACCAAGGACAGCAAGGTCATCGTCCAGGGCATGACCGGCGCCGAGGGCATGAAGCACACCCGCCGCATGCTCGCCTCGGGCACCCAGATCGTCGGCGGCGTCAACCCGCGCAAGGCCGGGACCACGGTCGACGTCGACGGCACCGAGATCCCGGTCTTCGGCTCCGTCGCCGAGGCCATGGAGAAGACCGGCGCCGACGTCTCCGTCCTCTTCGTGCCGCCGGCCTTCACCAAGGCCGCCGTCATCGAGGCCATCGACGCCGAGATCGGCCTGGCCGTCGTCATCACCGAGGGCGTCCCGGTGCACGACACCGCCGCCTTCTGGGCCTACGCCGGCTCGAAGGGCAACAAGACCCGGATCATCGGCCCGAACTGCCCCGGCCTGATCAGCCCCGGACAGTCGAACGCCGGCATCATCCCGGCCGACATCACCACCTCCGGCAAGATCGGTCTGGTCTCCAAGTCGGGCACCCTGACCTACCAGCTCATGTACGAGCTGCGCGACATCGGCTTCTCCTCGGCCGTGGGCATCGGCGGTGACCCGGTCATCGGCACCACCCACATCGACGCCCTCAAGGCGTTCCAGGAGGACCCGGAGACCGAGCTCATCGTCATGATCGGTGAGATCGGCGGCGACGCCGAGGAGCGTGCCGCGGCCTACATCGCCGAGCACGTCACCAAGCCGGTCGTCGGCTACGTCGCGGGCTTCACCGCCCCCGAGGGCAAGACCATGGGCCACGCCGGCGCCATCGTCTCCGGCTCCTCGGGCACCGCCCAGGCGAAGAAGGAGGCCCTCGAGGCCGCCGGTGTCAAGGTCGGCAAGACGCCGTCCGAGACCGCCCGCCTGGCGCGCGAGATCATCGCCGGCTGACCTCGGTCAGCGGCGCGACGAGCGCCCCCGCCCTCCCGGGCGGGGGCGCTCGCCCGTTCCCGGGCCGTTCAGCGCGGTGCCGGCCCGGTGGTGCAGGGCAGCGGCGACCACAGCGGACAGGCCGCCGGCCCCTGCGGCGGGGGCGCCCCGGCCCCCCGGGCCGCCGCGGGCAGCTCCCACCGGGCGAGGGCCTCCGTCCGCGGCTCCACCACCACCGCCTCGATCCCCGGCGTCGGACTGCACCACAGGCTGCGCACGCCGTTCGGCGGGCCGCCCGGCAGCACCGGCACGCCCGGCTCGTCGGCGTCCGGGGCGGGCACGCACACGGCCGGCTCCGGCGGCTCCGGCTCCCGGAAGAGTGCCGCCGGTCGGATCCCCACCAGGGTCGCCAGCACCGCTCCGCCCACCGCCACCGTCAGGGCCGCCGCCGCCCCGGTCCGGCTCGCGCTCCACATGCGGTGCCGCGCCCGCAGCACCGGCACCGGGGCCCGGTGGGGCTCCGGGCAGCCCCGCACCGCCGCCCGGTGCAGCAGGCCGCTGAGCCGGTCCGCGAATCCGGGCGCCGTCGGGTCCGGGCCCACCAGGTCCGGCACCGACTGGGCCAGCGCCGCCCGGGCCGCCCACACCCGGCCCTCGGCGGCCGCCAGCGTGGACTCCACCTCGACCGAGACCGCCGCGGCCGGCAGCCCCAGGCCGTCGTGCAGCACCAGCGCCCGCCGCTGCGGCCGCGACAGGCGGCGCAGCGCCTTCAGCAGCGCGCGGTCCCGGTCGGTCAGCCGGTCGTGGTCCGGCAGGACGGCCTGCGACTCGTCGGCCGGTCGGACGGTGATCCGGCGGTGCGGCAGGCTCCAGAGGTGCGAGCGCCGCGGGCCCCCGCGATGCCACGGCGACAGCCCCAGCTCGCAGGCCCGCACCCGTACCCATCCCTCCGGATTCCCCGATGCGGCCACCGCCTCCCACTCCCGCCGCGCCTGTCCGAACGCCAGCCGGACGCAGTGCACCGCCCGGTGCCTGCAGGTGGTCAGCAGGAACACCTGCTGCACCAGGCGGGTGTGGGCCGCCTCGTACAGCTCCTCGAAGTTCCGGGGGACGGCGGCCGTCGCGGAGCCGGCCGGGGCGGGCGCGGGGGCGTCGACCGGCTGCTCCGCCGCCCGGGCGGGGGCGGGCTCGCCGCGACCGCCCCGGTCGGCCGGGCCCGCCGGGGCCGGTTCACCCGCCCGGGCCGGTGCGCCGGGGCCGGTCGCTCCCGCGACCGCTCGGGGGCGCCGGCCGGCGCGGGCGGGCCCGGTGCCGGTGGGGGCGGTGCCGGTGGGGGCGGTGGTCTGCCGCCCGGCCGTGGTCGGCGCCTCGGTCGGTGCCGTGGTCGGCGCGGTGGGGGTCGCTGTTTTCACGGGCGCGGGCTTTCCGGTGCTGGTGGGCGGGTTGCCGGGCTCCGCGGGGGCGGGGGCGGCGGGGGCCGGGGCGGCCGGGGAGCTCGCGGAGCGTGGGGGCGTGCGTGGGCGGCCGGTGCCGGGGGGTGCGCCGCCGGGCCGCTCGCCGGGGGACGGCTGCGGGCGGTGGCCGTCCGGGGCGGATGCGCGGTTCTCCTTCGGCCGTCCGCCGGTGCCGAGGACCGGGGCCCGGCCGGCGCCGTCGGCCGGGGGAACGGCCGGGCCCGGGGGCCTGGCCGGAGCCGGAGCCGGTGCCGCCGACGTGGCCGGGGGAGCCGCCGGGGGCGAGGTCTGGGGCGCGCGGAGGCCGGCGGTGAGGGCGACGGCCTCGGCCTCCGTGGCGGCGCCGAGCTTGCGCATGGCCCGCTGGACGTAGCTGCGGGCGGTGGCCGGGGTGACGCCGAGGGCGGCCGCGGTCTGCGGGAGGTCGCGGCCGGTGGCGAGGTGGCCGAGGGCCTGGGCCTCACGGGGGGTCAGCTTGCGCAGGAGGCGGGCGGTGTCCTGGTCGGCGCGGGCGGCCCGGGGTTTGCGGGGTCGGCGGCCGGGGGTGGGGGAGTCGGCCCCGGCGGGGTGTTCGGCGGTGGGTGGCGTGGTCATCAGACGCTCCGGGCCGGGGCGCCGGCGGCTTGGGGGCAGGGTCTGAAAATGCGCATAAGCCAATAATCTGGGACACGGCGGCAGTTTGCCGCTTCACCGAGCATGGCGAGTCGCCTTGGCACCATGAGGCGCATGACGCAGCTGATGGGCCGTCCGATCCTCGAAGTGCCGGGCGAGCTGGGTGGACGCCCGCTGCCGGCCGACCTGTTGGCGGGGGTGCGGACGGCGCTGGTCGGCCTGGCGGCGGTCGGGGTGCCGGTGCTGGGGCTCTGGGTGGCCACGCCGTACGCGGACAACGGCGCGGCCGGTGCCACCCGGTTGGCGGGTGCGCTGTGGCTGCTCGGGCACGGCGCGCCGCTGGTGCGGGGGGCCGCGGACGCCCCGCTGACCGTCACTCCGCTGCTCCTGGGCGTGCTGGCGGTGGTTCAGCTCTACCGGGCCGCCGCCGGCGTGGCCGCCCGGCGCGGGCCCCGGCGGCGGTGGGGCGGCCCGGTCGCGGTGTGGGCGGGCTACTGCGCGGTGGCGTTCGCGGTGGTCCTGCACTGCACGGGCGACGGGCTCTTCCGGACCAGGGTGCTGCCGGACGTGCTGGTGGTGGGCCTGGTGACCGGGCTGGCGACGGCGGCGGGCGCCCGCTCGGCGCGGGCCTCCGGTCCGGGTCGGCCGCTGCTGGACCGGCTGCCGCCGTCGCTGCGCCCGTCCGGTGGCGAGGCGGCGGTGCGCGGGGCCGCGCTGGCCGCCGGTGCGGGGCTGGCGGCGGCGGGCGGGCTGCTGGTGGCGGTCGCGGCGGTGCTGGCCGCGGTGGTCGGGGGCGGCCGCGGGGCGGCGGTGCTCGGGGGCGGTCCGGCGGCCCTGGCCGGCTTGCTGCTGCTCGGGGTCGCGCTGCTGCCGAACGCCGTGCTCTGGGGGGCCGCGTACGCGCTGGGGCCGGGCTTCGCGGTGGGCGCCGGGACGGCGGTGGCCCCGGCCGGTACGGCGCTCGGCCCGGTGCCGGAGTTCCCGCTGTTCGCGCTGCTCCCGGCCGAGGGGCCGGGCGGCTGGCGGTGGGCGGCGCTGCTGCTGCCGGTGCTCGCGGCCGTGGTGCCGGCGGTGCTGCTGGGCCGGGCGGCGGCCGGTCACGGCCGCCCGGCGGAGCCCACGGGGGAGCCCACCGGGGAGCCCGGTGCGGAGGCCGGTGCGGTGCCCTGGTCGCCGGCCGCCACGGCGGCGGCGGTGCTGGCGGCGGCGCTGCTGACGGGTGCCGGGGCGGCCGCCCTGGGCTGGCTGTCGGGCGGCGCGCTCGCCGGTGGGCGGATGGCGTGGATCGGCCCGGTGCCGTGGTGGACGGGCCTGGCGGCGGCGGGCTGGCTGGTGCTGGTGGCCGTGCCGGGGGCGCTGCTGACCCGTCACCGGGCGCTGCGTCCCGCGGTCGCCGCCCCTGGGGTCGCCGCCCCCGGGGACGGCGGTGTCGGGGACGGCGGTGTGGGGGGCGCTCCGCTCACCGCCCGCGCCCGGCTCGCGGCGCAGGCGCACCGGGGTGCGCTGCTGGTGCGCGCCCGCGCGTACGCCGCCGTGGTGCGCCTGAGCGGACCTCGGGAGGGGTGGGGTCCGGGACCTACCCGGCGTTCCCGGTGAAGTCCACGTACCACTTGGGCGCCAGGCGGTTGCAGTTCTCGGCGCCGACGGAGGTCAGCGAGTCCCGGACGCAGGTGACGTAGTCGTCGTAGTACACCCCGAGGGCGATCACCGAGGAGGCGACCACGACGGTCATCGCGCCGGTGAGGATGCCCGCGAGCGCGGCCGGGGTGAGCGGGTTCGGGGCGGCGGGCCGGGGCGCGGCGCCGGGGCCCGCGGCCGCGCGCCGCGGGGTGCGCATCGCGCTGACGCCCAGGACGATGCCGAGCACGCCGAAGAACAGGGCCGCCCACTGGAGGCCGATGAACAGGCAGACCAGCGCGGCCGGTCCGGCGAGGGCGGCGTTGCGGGCGCGGCGCTGGGCCGGGTCGGTGGGGTCGAGCTTCGGCGGCTGCGGGGCGGGGGGCCGCGGCCCCCGGCCGTCACCGTGCTGGACGGGGCCCCAGGGGTGCGGCGGCGGGAACTGCGGGCGCTCGCCGGTGCCCTGGCCGTCGGGCCCCTGGCCGCCGTCGCCCCGGGGGTGCTCGCCGGGCCAGGGGTTGCGCGGCTGCCACGGCTGGTCCGGGGCATCCGCCGGCGGCGGCGCGAAGGGGTTGCGCTCGCCGGTGTCGTCACCGCTGCTCATGGTTCAGCCATTCCTTCTCGGTCGGAGGGGCGGTCTCCCGCGCCCCCTATGATCCCGCAGCCGTTCGCCGGGGCTCCGGCGGCCCGCCCGCTGCCCGGGCCGGGAGGGGCCCGCCGTGGCCGTCCGGTGCGGGACGGCCGCCCGGGTTCCGGACGCGCCCCGCCGCGGCAACTGCGCTGCGGGGGGCGGGAGGAGATCCCCGTCTCAACTACGCGCGTAGCGCCGACAGGAGGGTTCGAGGGGCGTCCGACCAGCCGTTATCGTGGTGACGGTCAGCAGCTCACATAGGTTCCCGGGGGCCCGCGTCGCGGCGGGTTCTCCTGGTGTTCCCCCTCGCTCGACCTGCCGTTCGTAGTGGCCCCACCGCCGGTGGACGTACCAGCGGGCGGCGCCCGACCTACGGAGAATCGCGCAGTGGCCGCCCCCGCCCAGCTCTTCCCGCCCCGTACGCCCGGACCGGCCCGACTGGTGGTGCTGGTCTCCGGTTCCGGCACCAATCTGCAGGCGCTGATCGACGCCGCCGCCGATCCGGCCTTCGGGGCCGAGATCGTCGCCGTGGGCGCGGACCGCGACGGGATCGCCGGTCTGGAGCGCGCCGGGAGGGCCGGACTGCCGGTCTTCGTGCACCGGGTGAAGGACCACCCGGACCGGGCCGACTGGGACCGCGCGCTGACCGCCTCCGTCGCCGCCCACGAACCGGACCTGGTGGTCACGGCCGGGTTCATGAAGATCCTCGGCCCCGAGTTCATCGCGGCCTTCGCCGGGCGGATCGTGAACACCCACCCCGCGCTGCTGCCGTCCTTCCCCGGTGCCCACGGCGTGGCCGACGCCCTCGCCTACGGGGTCCGGGTCACCGGCTGCACCGTCCACCTGGTCGACGCCGGGGTGGACACCGGGCCGATCATCGCGCAGGGCGTCGTCGAGGTCGTCGACGCCGACCACGCCGATGGCGGCGACGCGCTGCACGAGCGCATCAAGACTGTCGAGCGCAAGCTGCTCGTCGACGTCGTGGGCCGGCTGGCCCGCGAAGGTCACCGCATCGAGGACCGAAAGGTATGGATTCCGGCATGAGCGCAAGCTCCACCACCCCTCCTGTCTCCGAGGACGTCCGTCCGATCCGTCGCGCGCTGATCAGCGTGTACGACAAGACCGGTCTGGAGGAGCTGGCCCAGGGCCTGCACGCCGCCGGGGTCGCCATCGTCTCCACCGGCTCGACCGCAGGCCGGATCGCCGCCGCCGGCGTCCCGGTGACCGAGGTCTCCGAGCTGACCGGCTTCCCGGAGTGCCTGGACGGGCGAGTGAAGACCCTGCACCCGCGCGTGCACGCCGGCGTGCTCGCCGACCTGCGGCTGGAGTCGCACCGCGCGCAGCTGGCCGAGCTGGGCGTCGAGCCCTTCGACCTGGTCGTGGTGAACCTCTACCCGTTCAAGGCCACCGTCGCCTCGGGCGCCACCCCGGACGAGTGCGTCGAGCAGATCGACATCGGCGGCCCGAGCATGGTCCGCGCCGCCGCCAAGAACCACCCGTCGGTGGCCGTCGTGGTCGACCCGGCCCGCTACGGCGACGTGCTGGAGGCCGTCGCCGGCGGCGGCTTCGACCTGGCCACCCGCAAGCGCCTGGCCGGTGCCGCGTTCGCGCACACCGCCGCCTACGACGTCGCGGTCGCCTCGTGGTTCGAGGCCGGCTACGCGCCGAGCGACGAGCGCTTCCCGGAGTTCCTGGGCGCGACCTGGGAGCGGCAGAACGTGCTGCGCTACGGCGAGAACCCGCACCAGGGCGCCGCGCTGTACAGCGACGGCACGGGCGGCCTGGCCGGCGCGCAGCAGCTGCACGGCAAGGAGATGTCGTACAACAACTACGTCGACACCGACGCCGCGCGCCGTGCCGCGTACGACCACGCCGAGCCGGCCGTCGCGATCATCAAGCACGCCAACCCCTGCGGCATCGCGACCGGCGCGGACGTCGCCGAGGCGCACCGCAAGGCGCACGAGTGCGACCCGGTGTCGGCGTACGGCGGCGTGATCGCGGTCAACCGCCCGGTCACCGTCGAGCTGGCCGAGCAGATCGCCCCGATCTTCACCGAGGTCGTGGTGGCCCCGGGTTACGAGGACGGCGCCGTCGAGGTGCTGGCCCGGAAGAAGAACCTGCGGGTGCTGCTGGCCCCCGAGGCGCCGGCCGGCCGGCAGGAGGTGCGCCCGGTCTCCGGCGGCGTGCTGCTGCAGGACACCGACCGGGTGCACGCCGAGGGCGACGACCCGGCGAACTGGACGCTGGCCACCGGCGAGGCGCTGTCCGGCGCGGAGCTGGCCGAGCTGGCCTTCGCCTGGCGGGCCTGCCGGGCCGTCAAGTCCAACGCGATCCTGCTGGCCAAGGACGGAGCCTCGGTGGGCGTCGGCATGGGCCAGGTCAACCGGGTCGACTCGTGCAAGCTCGCGGTCGAGCGGGCCGGCGAGCGCGCCAAGGGCGCCTACGCGGCCTCGGACGCGTTCTTCCCGTTCGCGGACGGTGCGGCGATCCTGATCGCGGCCGGCGTGCGGGCCATCGTGCAGCCGGGTGGTTCGATCCGGGACGAGGAGGTCGTCGCGGCGGCCGCCGAGGCGGGCGTGACGATGTACTTCACCGGCGCCCGGCACTTCTTCCACTGATCGCCCGGTCGCCCGACCCGTCCGGTCGCCCGACCGTCACCGGCTGACGGTGTGACGGAGCGGCCCGGCCCCCTCCCGCGGGAGGGGGCCGGGCCGCTCGTCGTTCCGGCCCGGCGGCCGGTGGCCCGGTGCGGGCGCCGCCCGCCGGGCCCGGTGCTCAGTAGCGCGGCCGGGAGAACCAGGCGACGCCGTCCTTCACGCTCATCGAGACGATCATGATGATCGACACCGCGAGCCACATCAGCACGAAGACCAGGCCGACCGGGTTGGCCTTGTTGGCGAAGGTGCCGAGCAGCCCGAGCAGGCCCAGCAGCGCGCCGAGCGCGCCGTACACCAGGGTGGTGACGCGCACGGCCGGGCCGCCCTTGCCGAACTTCGCGCCCAGCGTGATCGAGAACGCCGCGAACAGCGCGCACACGACGCCGATCACCACCAGCACACCGGCCGCCGCGTTGCCGAAGCCGTTGAACGGGTCGTTGCCGTCGATCTCCTGCGCCCGGTTGGTGACCTCCTTGGCCGCCGCGGCGATGATCAGGTACGCACCCGCGCCGATGATCTGCACGGCGCCGATGACGAACAGCAGCACCCGGGTGGTGACGACCAGGCCCGGCATGCTCTGCGGGACGGCCGGCGGGTAGCCGTAGCCCGGGGCGCCGTAGCCCGGAGCGGCCTGCGGGTAGCCGTACGCGGCGGCCGGCGGGGCCTGCTGGGGGTAGCCGTAGCCGGGGGCCTGCGGCGGCTGGCCGTACGGGTTGTTCGGGTCGGGCGGGTAACTCATCGATGCCTCCGGGCAGTTACGGGGACGTGGGGACGGTGCGGAGGTCCCGGTTCCGGTCGGCGGGTCGGGTCGTCGACGGAACGGGGCGCGGGCAGGGCGGAGGCCCGGCACGGGGCCGGGCGGCGCGGTCGGCTCAGCCGCGTGGTGAGCGCGGTGGCGGCGGCGCGAGCGGAGTCGTCGACGGGCACGCCGCGGGCGGGACGACGCCTCGCTGGTCGGGCTGCTCGATCTGAAGTGGTCGGCTCACGTGCTCTTTCCCCCGGGTACGCCCCGCCGGGAGTCCGTCGGCCCGTCACCGGGCCGGTTCGCGGCAGGGAATGCCCGCATATCGTCGAACGGACGGCCTGGCCGTGTCCAGCCGGTTCCCCGCGCGCGGGCCGGACTGTGGCGCAACCGCAACGTGGCCAGGACGTTCCGTGTCCGTTCGGTCGGCTGGCGGGCCCTGGTACGGCGGCGCGCCGCGATCCGGGAGAATGGGGTCATGACTGCCCAGATTCTCGATGGCAAGGCCACCGCCGCCGCGATCAAGTCCGAACTCGCCGCCCGCGTGGCGGCCCTCAAGGCGAAGGGCGTCACGCCCGGCCTCGGCACCGTCCTGGTCGGCGACGACCCGGGCAGCCGCTGGTACGTGAACGGCAAGCACCGCGACTGCGCCGAGGTCGGCATCGCCTCGATCCAGCGCGAGCTGCCCGCCACCGCCACGCAGGAGGACGTCGAGAACGTCGTCCGCGAGCTCAACGCCGACCCCGCGTGCACCGGCTACATCGTCCAGCTGCCGCTGCCCAAGGGCCTGGACCAGAACCCGGTCCTGGAGCTGATGGACCCGGACAAGGACGCGGACGGCCTGCACCCGACCTCGCTCGGCCGCCTCGCCCTGGGCATCGAGGGCCCGCTGCCCTGCACCCCGCTGGGCATCGTCGAGCTGCTGCGCCGCCACGGCGTCGGGATCGACGGCGCCGAGGTGGTCGTGATCGGCCGCGGTGTCACCGTCGGCCGTTCGATCGGCCTGCTGCTCACCCGCCGCAGCGAGAACGCCACCGTGACCCTGTGCCACACCGGCACCCGGGACCTCGCCTACCACCTGCGCAAGGCCGACATCGTGGTGGCCGCCGCCGGTGTGCCGCACCTGGTCAAGCCGGAGGACGTCAAGCCGGGCGCGGCGGTGCTGGACGTGGGCGTCAGCCGTAGCGAGGGCAAGATCGTCGGCGACGTGCACCCCGGCGTGGCCGAGGTGGCCGGGTGGATCTCCCCCAACCCCGGCGGCGTGGGCCCGATGACCCGGGCCATGCTGCTCAACAACATCGTCGTGGCGGCCGAGCGCCGCGCCGGCGTCTGACACCCGACCGACACCACGACGAGGGACGGCGAGCATGACGGAACCGCGACCGGCGCGGACCCGGCGCAGGCCGGTCAAGACCACCGGCACCCTGCCGCCCGAGGGCTCGGCCGCGGCCCTGGGGCGTGACCACGCGCTGCCCGTCCGGCAGTGGCCGATAACCCTGGTCCTGCTGGTGGTCGGCGCCGGTCTCGCGGTCACCTGGTTCGCCGACTTCAAGGACGGCTTCAAGTACGGGCTGCTGATCCTCGGCGGCGGGGTGCTGCTCGGCGCCGTGCTGCGGCTGGTGATGCCCGAGGTCGGGATGCTGGCGGTGCGCAGCCGCTTCACCGACGTGATCGTGCTGACCTTCCTGGGCGCGTCGATCGTGCTGCTGACCCTGGTGGCACAGCCGAACCCGTGGCTGGAGATCCCGCTGCTCGACAACATCGGCCAGCTGATCGGCCGGCCCAAGCACTGAGCCGGGCCCCCGTGACGGCCCCCGCCCGGACCCTCCGGGCGGGGGCCGCCGTCGTTGTGACGCATCAGCCAGTCCGGTACCCGCGGCGTACGCTTCGCTTTGCGATAACCTGACGCCGGTCTCTCGATGTCGAGAGACCATCCTCGGCTCCAGTGCGCCGGTGTGCCTGGGGCACCTGGCGATTTGCTGGAGAAGGTAGAAATGACCCGCACCCCCGTCAACGTCACCATCACCGGAGCGGCCGGCCAGATCGGCTACGCGCTGCTCTTCCGCATCGCCTCGGGCCACCTGCTCGGTGCCGACGTGCCGGTGAACCTGCGCCTCCTGGAGATCCCGCAGGGCCTCAAGGCCGCCGAGGGCACCGCCATGGAGCTCGTCGACTGCGCCTTCCCGCTGCTGCGCGACATCACCATCACGGACAACGCGAACGAGGCCTTCGACGGCGCCAACGTGGCGCTGCTGGTCGGCGCCCGTCCGCGCACCGCGGGCATGGAGCGCGGCGACCTGCTGCAGGCCAACGGCGGCATCTTCGGCCCGCAGGGCAAGGCGATCAACGACCACGCCGCGGACGACATCAAGGTCCTGGTGGTCGGCAACCCGGCCAACACCAACGCCCTGATCGCCCAGCGCAACGCCCCGGACGTCCCGGCCGAGCGCTTCACCGCGATGACCCGCCTGGACCACAACCGGGCCGTCGGCCAGCTGTCCCTGAAGACCGGTGCGCCGGTCTCCGAGATCAAGCGCGTCACCATCTGGGGCAACCACTCCGCCACCCAGTACCCGGACGTCTTCCAGGCCGAGATCGCCGGCAAGCCGGCCTTCGAGGCCGTCGGCAGCGACCAGGCCTGGCTGGAGAACGACTTCATCCCGACCGTCGCCAAGCGCGGCGCGGCCATCATCGACGCCCGCGGCGCCTCCTCGGCCGCCTCGGCCGCCAACGCCGCCATCGACCACGTGCACACCTGGGTCAACGGCACCGCCGAGGGCGACTGGACCTCCATGGGCGTCGTCTCCGACGGCTCCTACGGCGTCCCGGCCGGTCTGATCTCCTCCTTCCCGGTCACCACCAAGGCCGGCAAGTTCGAGATCGTCCAGGGCCTGGAGATCTCCGACTTCTCGCGCGCCCGCATCGACGCCTCGGTCAAGGAGCTGACCGAGGAGCGCGACGCGGTCCAGGAGCTCGGCCTCATCTGAGCCCCGCGCGACGCCTCCCGACGGCCCGCCGCCCCTCCCGAGGGGCGGCGGGCCGTCGCCCTACACTGGCCCGCTGTGAACGAAACCCTCGGGGACGCCGCGCTCGTCCTCGTCTTCATCCTGCTGGGCGGACTGTTCAACGTCGCCGAGATCTCGCTGATCTCGCTGCGCGAGGGCCAGATCCGGACCCTGGAGGCGCACGGCACCCGCCGCTCCGCCCGGGCCGCCCACCTGGCCGCCGACCCCAACCGCTTCCTGGCCGCCGTCCAGGTCGGCGTGACCTGCATGGGCTTCCTGTCCGCGGCCTTCGGCGCGGACACCCTGTCCGGCAAGGTCGCCCCGCTGTTCGTGCGGGCCGGGCTGACCGAGGGCGTCGCCGACGCGATCGCCCTGGTCGGCCTCACCCTGGTGATCAGCTACGCCTCGCTGGTGCTCGGGGAGCTCACCCCCAAGCGCATCGGCCTGCAGCGCGCCGAGTCCATCGCGGTGCTCGCGGCGCCGGTGGTCGACGTGATGTCGGTGGTGCTGCGCCCGGTGATCTGGCTGCTCGGCCACTCCACCAACCTGATGGTCCGCCTGCTCGGCGGCGACCCGGCCGCCGGCCGCGGGTCGATGAGCTCCGAGGAGCTCCGCGGCCTGGTCGCCGCCAACACCGAACTCGGCAGCGACGAGCGCGCGTTGATCGCGGACGTGTTCTCCGCCGGGGAGCGCCAGCTGCGCGAGGTGATGGTCCCGAGGACGGAGGTGACCTTCCTGGACGCCGAGCGCCCGCTGGCCGCCGTCCGGCACCAGGCGGACACCTCGCCGCACTCGCGCTACCCGGTGGTCGAGGGCAGCGCCGACGCGGTGGTCGGCTTCGTCCACGTCCGCGACCTGTACGGCGCGCGCGGCGAGCAGGCCGTCAAGGCCCGCGACCTGGCCCGCCCGGTCAAGCTGCTGCCCGGCACCAAGCTGGTGCTGGAGGCGATGGGCGAGATGCGCCGGGAGGGCCACCACCTGGCGATCGTGGTGGACGAGTACGGCGGCACCGCCGGGATCGTCACCCTGGAGGACCTGGTCGAGGAGGTGATCGGCGAGATCCGGGACGAGTACGACCGGCCGGAGACCGCCGCCACCCGTCGGCTGGCCGGCGGCGGCATGGAGCTCGACGGCCTGCTCAACCTCGGCGACTTCACCGAGGAGACCGGCGCCACCCTGCCCGAGGGCCCGTACGAGACGGTGGCGGGCTGCCTGGTCGCCTCGCTCGGCCGGCTCCCCCGGGACGGCGACCAGGTGCGCGTCCCGGTCGACGGCGGGGGCGGCGTGCTGCTGACGGTGGCCAAGATGGAGGGCCGGCGGATCGCCAGGGTGAGGGTGAGTGCGGTCACACTGGCGGAACCTCCAGGGGCAGACGTTTCCTGAGCGACCGGTGGAACTGGAACAATGGCGCGCATGGTCAACGCAGCGGTCACCGGTCCGGTCAAGGACCGTCCCCGGGTGCTCTCCGGCATCCAGCCCACCTCCGGCTCGTTCCACCTCGGCAACTACCTGGGCGCGGTGCGCCAGTGGGTCGACCTGCAGAAGGAGAACGACGCCTTCTACATGGTCGTCGACCTGCACGCGATCACCGTCGAGCAGGACCCGGCGACGCTGCGCCAGAACACCCGGATCTCCGCCGCACAGCTGCTCGGGGCCGGCCTGGACCCTGAGCACTGCACCCTGTTCGTCCAGTCGCACGTGCCCGAGCACGCGCAGCTCGGCTGGGTGATGAACTGCCTCACCGGCTTCGGCGAGGCCTCCCGGATGACCCAGTTCAAGGACAAGTCGGCCAAGCAGGGCGCCGCCGGCACCTCCGTGGGCCTGTTCACCTATCCGATCCTCCAGGTCGCCGACATCCTGCTCTACCAGGCGGACGCCGTCCCCGTCGGCGAGGACCAGCGCCAGCACGTGGAGCTCACCCGCGACCTCGCGGAGCGCTTCAACACCCGCTACAGCCCGACCTTCACGGTCCCGAAGCCGTACATCCTCAAGGAGACGGCCAAGATCCAGGACCTCCAGGACCCGGCGATCAAGATGAGCAAGTCGGCCTCCTCGGCCAAGGGCCTGGTCAGCCTGCTGGACGACGCGAAGACGAGCGCCAAGAAGTTCAAGAGCGCCGTCACCGACACCGGCACCGTGGTCTCCTACGACGAGGAGGAGAAGGCCGGCGTCTCCAACCTGCTGCGCATCCACTCGGCGCTCAGCGGCCAGTCGGTCGAGCAGCTGGTCGCGCACTTCGAGGGCAAGATGTACGGCGCCCTGAAGACCGAGCTGGCCGAGCTGTTCACCGAGTGGGTCACCCCCTTCCAGGAGCGCACCCGCGTCTACCTGGACGACCCGGCCGAGCTGGACCGGGTGCTGGCGATCGGCGGCGAGAAGGCCCGCGAGGTGGCCGCGCAGACGCTGGCGACGGTGTACGACCGGATCGGCTTCCTCCCGGCCGCCAAGCGGTGACTGCGCTGCCGCGACTGCCCGATGGTGAGGACCTCCCGGAGGTCCTCACCATCGGCGTGTCCGTGAGCGTCCCGGACCCGTACGGGACGGAGATCCAGGACGCCCGCGCCGGGCACGGCGATCCGCAGGCCCGGTCGATACCGACGCACGTGACCCTGCTGCCGCCGACCGAGGTGCCGGCCGGGGCGCTGCCGAAGATCGAGGAGCACCTGGCCGCGGTGGCCGCCGCGCACCGGCCGTTCCGGATGCTGCTGAGCGGCGCCGGGACCTTCCGCCCGGTCTCCCCGGTGGTGTTCGTCCGGGTCGAGGAGGGCGCGCAGGAGTGCCGCCTGCTGGAGGCGGACGTCCGCTCCGGCCCGCTGGCCCGCGAGCTGGCCTTCCCCTACCACCCGCACGTGACGGTGGCGCACGGCCTGTCCGAGGACGCGCTCGACCAGGCGTACGCGCAGGCCCGCGGTTTCCGGGCGGCCTTCGACGTGCCGGGCTTCAGCCTCTCCCGCTTCGACGCGGACGAGGTCTGGCGGCCCTGGCGCGGCTACCGGTTCTCCTGACCCGTCCCCAGCTCCAGCATCCGGTCCACCACCCGGCGGGACGCCCCGCCGTCGTCCAGGACGCAGTGCTCGGCCCGGAAGCGGCGGTGGCGCTCGGCGTAGCCGGGCGGCAGCCCGGTGCCGCCGTCGGCGAGTTCGCGCAGCGCGCGGAGCAGTCCGGCGGAGGTGGGGACGAGCGGGCCGGGGGCCTGCGGCTCGAAGTCGAAGTAGAAGCCGCGCAGGGTGTCCCGGTAGTGCTCCAGGTCGTAGGTGAAGAAGAGCACCGGGCGGCCCGTGACGGCGAAGTCGAACATGATCGACGAGTAGTCGGTCACCAGCACGTCCGCGACCAGCAGCAGCTCCTGCGGGTCCGGGTAGTCCCCGCAGTCGTACAGGAAGCCGTCCCCGGCGCCGGGCAGCGGTTCGCGGACGTGTGCGTGCGGGCGGACCAGCAGCACGTGGTCCGGGCCGAGCAGGCGCCGGGCGTGGTCGAGGTCGAGGCGCAGGTCGAAGCGGAAGCCGTCGCCGTCGCCGCGCTGCTGGTCCTCCCGCCAGGTCGGCGCGTACAGCACGATCCGCTTGCCGTCCGGGACGCCGAGCCTGCGGCGGACGGCCGCGGCGGTGCGTCGGTCGGGTCTGGCGAGCACGTCGTTGCGGGGGTAGCCGGCCTCCAGGATCTCGCCCTGGTAGCGGAAGGCGCGGCGCAGGATCGGGGTGGCGAACGGGCTGGGGGAGAGCAGCAGGCTCCACTGCGGGGTCTCCCGGTCGAGCGCGTCCAGGTAGCCGTGGTCGGCCAGCCAGGGGTTGTCGACGTCGTGGGCGATCCGCTTCAGCAGTGAGCCGTGCCAGGTCTGCACCACCACCTGGCCGGGGCGGCGTTCCAGGAAGTCCGGGAAGTGGGTGTTGCCGACGAGGTAGCGGCAGGTGGCCAGGGCCCGGTACCACTCGGGGCTCCAGATCCGGACGGCGCGCACCCCGGGCGGGAGTTCGGCCTGGGCGTCGTCGACCACCCAGAGGTGCTCCAACGGCGCGCTGCGGCGGTCGAGTTCGGCGTGCACCGCGCGCGGCGAGTCGGCGTAGCCGCGGCCGCCGAACACGTCGTACAGCACGGCCTCGCGCAGCGGCTCGCGGCGGGCGGCGGGGTACGCGCGGGTGCGCAGCCGGGCCTGCGTCCAGGCACTGCGCTCGGTGGCGGTGAGCACCGGGGTGGAGTCCACCAGCAGGGTGTCGTGCCAGCGGCGCTGCAGCAGGATCCGCTTGCCGCCGACGGAGGTGGCGGCGGGCAGGGCGGGGAGCGCGGCGGGCGCGGCGAGCAGCGGGCGGCTCGGGCCGGAGTGCCCGACGGGCTCCAGCGACGCCTCCCAGACGCCCTTGCGCAGCGGCAGGCCGGCGCCGTCCGAGCCGGTGCGGGTCGCCGGCACCCGGACCAGGAACCGGCCGCCGGGGCCGGTCTCGACGGGGCTGCGCACCTCGCCGGCCACGCCGGTGTGCCGCAGCACGAGCTCCAGCCGGTCGGCGGAGCCCCCAGGGCAGTGGCCGGTGAGCTCGAAGCCGCCGGCCCGGACGGCGATCCGCTCGACCAGGCCGGCCGCCGGCTGGACGCACAGCTGGAGCCGCCCGTCGGCGAGGTGCTTGAGGTAGAGCGCGCGGTCCGGGGCGCCGGGCAGCCGGTGCTGGCCGGCCACCCGGCCGTGGCGCTCATCGAGGCAGAGCTGCTCGGTGGTGCCGTCGGGGCGCTGCAACTCGGCGTCCCAGTGTTCGAGGTCGTCGGCGCCGCGGCCGTCGGCGGTGAACGGCCGGTACGGGACGTGGACGGCGAAGCGGTCGCCGGTGCGGGCGACCGGCCTTTCGATGACGGCCGGGCTCTGCCGGTGGCGCAGCCGCAGCACGGTGCCGTCGGGCTGGTCGTGCGCGGTGCCGCGCAGGTCGAGGCCGTCGGCGGTGGGGGCGGCGTGGGTGAGCCGGACGCCGGGGCGTTCGAGCCGCAGCCGCAGCCGCCCGTCGGAGAACTCCGGCTGGAGGCGGACGTCCCGGTCCAGCCAGCGGGCCGGCGGGTACTCGCCGGAGCCGCACCAGTGCGGGGCGAGGGAGCCGTACTGGCGCCGCACCCGGGCCGGGCGCGGGCGGGTGAACAGGGTGGCCTCGACCTGCCAGTCGCCGAGCGGCCAGTCGGGGCCGCGGCGCAGCCGGGCCGGGTCGACCAGGGCGGTGAAGCCGGACCAGTCGTGGTTGAGGTCGGGCTGGGCGCTGTCGTCGGTGACCTCGGGCAGCCGGCGCGGCCGGGAGCGGAGGTGGACGGGCGGGAGGTCCGGGTCGGGGTGGCGCAGGGTCAGCCAGGTCCAGGCGGAGCCGGGGCGGCCGGTGTCGAGGTCATCCGGCCGGGCGAAGCCGGTGAGCTCCAGCCCGCGGCCCGTCCAGCGGGCGCGCAGCAGGCCGAAGACGACGTCCTCGTCCTCGGCGGGCCGCTCGGTGCCGACCCGCGGGCCCGCGTGGGGGAGGACGAACCGCGTGAGCACAGACATCGGGGGTGGGCCCTTCGGGACGGCGGCCGGGCCATGGCGGTGGACCGGGGCTCCGGGCCGATATCCACCGGGCCGGATCCGAATTGACATCCCATACCGGGACGACACCCGGGGTCAACTGTACGGTCCGGCGAATTTCCCGCGAAATTCGTCAACGAAACACGAGTTCGAGTGCAATGCGGACGTAAAGGGCGGGGAAGTGTCCAGGAAACGTCCAGAATGCGCCGAGGCGCCCGACGCGGATCGCGTCGGGCGCCTCGGCGGGGCGGGGGGCGGTTACTCCTTTCGGAGCATCGCGTCGACCACCCGGGCGGCGGCCTTGCCGTCGTCCAGGTCGCAGTACTTCTCGCGGAACGCGGCGGCCCGGTCCGCGTGCTCGGCCGCGACCTCGTCCACCCGGCCGAGCGCGTCGACCAGCTGCTCGGAGGTGGCCAGCAGCGGGCCGGGCGCCTCCGCCTCGAAGTTCAGGCTGAAGCCGCGCAGGTTGTCGCGGTAGTGCTCCAGGTCGTAGGTGAAGAACAGCACCGGCTTGCCGGTCGCGGCGAAGTCGAAGACGCTCGCCGAGTAGTCGGTGACCAGCACGTCCGCGATCAGCAGCAGCTCCGCCATGTCGGGGTAGCTGCCGACGTCCCAGACGAAGCCGTTGCCGGCGTCCGGGATCTGGCCGCACATCATGCTGTGCCGGCGCACCAGGAGCACCTGGTCGTCGCCGAGCGCGGCCTTGGCCGCCTCCAGGTCGATCCGCAGGTCCAGCTGGTAGCCGCCGTCCGGCCGGCGCCGGTCCTCGCGCCAGGTCGGCGCGTAGAGCACGACCTTCTTGCCCTCGGGCAGGCCGAGCCGTTCCCGGACCTGCTCGGCGGTCTTCTCCCGGTCGACCGCGAAGAGGAGGTCGTTCCTGGGCGAACCGCTCTCCAGGATCTCGCCCTTGTAGTCGAACGCGCGTCGCAGCACCGGAGCCGACCAGCTGTTCCCGGCGACCAGCAGGCTCCAGTTCGGAACCTCCTTGGCGAGGCCCTTCAGGTAGTTCGAATCGGTGAACCAGACCTTCTCGAAATCGAGGCCGATCTGCTTCAGCGGGCTGCCGAGCCAGGTCTGCACGACGACCTGGCCGGGGCGGCGGACGAAGAAGTCGGGCAGGTGGGTGCTGGTGACGATGTACTTGGCCGTCGCCAGCGCCTCGAACCACTCCGGGCTCCAGAGCCGCAGCGCGCCCGCGGTCTGCGGCAGCTCGGCCTGCAGGTCGTCGCTGCCCCACAGGTGCTCCAGCGGCAGGCCGCGGCGGACCAGCTCCTCGTGGATCGCCCGCGGGGAGTCGGCGTACAGGCCGCCGAGGCCGACGTTGTACAGCACGGCGTCGCGCAGCGGGTGCCGGCGGGCGCCCGGGTAGTCGACGTTGCGCAGCTGGCGCTGGCGGTAGCCGCTGCGCTCCTCGGGCAGCAGCGCCGAGTGCGACTCCAGCGAGATCCCGTCGTGGTGGCGGCGCTCCAGCACGACGCGCTTGCCGCGCGACTCCACCTCCAGCGGCAGCGCGCCGAAGCACTCCGGCGCGATCAGCGCGTACGAGCTCGGCATCTCCTCGACGGGGGCGCCGAGCGGGCGGAAGAAGACGCCCCAGGTGCCCTGGGCGAGCGGCACCCGGCCGGCGAAGGAGGCCGTCGGCACGGCCGGCATCGCGGTCCGGAACCGGCCGTCCGCGATCTCCACGGGGTAGACGTGCTCCTCCTCGCGCCAGTTGTGCCGGACGACGAGCTCCCAGCGGTGCGTGCCGGGCAGCGGGAACGAGCCGCTGAGCAGGAAGCCGTCGGCGCCGCGGGAGGAGACCTCGTCCACCACCGGCTGCAGCAGCTGGTCGGAGAACTGCAGGTAGCCGCTGGGGGAGGGCTTGGAGTAGAGGGCCCGGCGCCGGTCCGAGGGGGCCTCCGGGTTCAGCGCCAGGTGCAGCTGCGAGGGGGCGTTGCGGTCGTCCCAGGCGATCGCGACGGTGCTGCCGTCGGCGAGCACCAGCGAGGTGTCCCAGCGGTCGCGGGCGCGGTCGGCCGCCACCGGGTCCAGCTCGGCCCAGGACTCGCGCAGGGCGGTCAGCTCGGCCACCGGGAAGGAGACCGTGAACGGCTGCAGGCTGCCGACCGGCGTGCCCAGCTCCACCGGGTAGGCCAGCTCGCGGTCCGACTCGACGTGCAGGAGCCGCAGCTTGGCCCCGGCGAAGCTCGCGCCGGAGCGGGCCGCACCCGAGACCTCCACCCGGCCGCCGTGCGCGGCCAGGCCGGTCACCCGGGCCTTGACGGTCTCCACCCGCAGGTAGACGCTGCCGTCCCGGACCCACGGCACGATCCGCACGTCCGGCTCGACCCAGTGCGCCGGGATGTACTGGGCGGTGTCGCTCCAGCCGGCCCAGATCCGGCCCTTGTAGACGCCGCCCTTGCCGGCGCCGGCCACCAGGACGCGCCAGTTGCCGTCCTTCCACTGACCGCGGTGCCGGAGCTTCTTCGGGTCGATGGAGACGTTGAAGCCGGCCCAGTCGCAGTTGTACAGGTCGTGGTGGCAGCTGGCGGTGGCCTCGGGGCTGTACGTGGTCTTCATCGGCACCGCGATCACCCGGCGGCCCTTGGCCTCGCGCAGCACCAGGGTGCGGACCATGTCGTGCTTGCCGGCCGCGCCCATCTGCTCCGGGTACGCGTGGCCGGACAGCTCCAGCCGCCCGCCGACCCAGCCGGTCTCGTACAGCCGGCTGCGCATGACCAGCGAGTTGTCGAGCTTGAGCACGCCGGACGGCACGCTCTTGCGCCCGCCGCGCAGGAACGGGTAGTCGGCGTACGGCCGCAGCAGGCCGCGGGCCTGGACGCCGCCGTTGCTCTCGCCCTCGTACTTGATCTGCTCGACGAACTCGTCGATGCGGCCCTGCAGGGTCAGGTGGTACTTCAGCCGCAGCGGCGCCCGCAGCTTGCGGACCTGCTCGGGGCCGATCGCCCGGAGCAGCCGGCTGACGTTCTTGAGGTAGGCGTCCCGGTACTCCTTGTCGCCGTCCACGACGGACCAGAAGAACATCGGGATCTCCTCGACGAGGGTGTTCTCGTCGTAGGAGCGCAGGTACTGGGCGAAGCGCGGCTCGGTCTGCTTCTTCAGCCAGCCGCGGACCAGCTCGACCGAGGTGACGCGGTCGATCAGGCCCTTGGGGTTGGTCCGCATCTGCGTGATCGACATCTCGCCGACCTCGCGCTCGCGCCAGTGGTAGATCGGCTCGGAGAGGACGTCCACGCTCTTGGCGAGGTAGTGGTGCGGCACGCTGACCGGGGCGTCCTCGTACAGGATGCCCTCGGGGTAGAGGATGCCGGCCGCGTCGAAGAAGGAGCGGCGGTACACCTTGTTCCACGCGGTGCGGTCGGTGACCAGCGCCGGGATCTCGGTGATGTGCGTCTTGAGCTTGGTCTCCCGGAACGGCCTGGAGTGCCCGCCGGACTGGTAGTAGCCCACGGCGCGGAAGCGCAGCACGTTGCCGGTGGCGAAGTCCGAGCCGGTCTCGTCGAGCGTGCTGATCATCAGCTCGTACGCGCTCGGCGGCATCGAGTCGTCGCTGTCGACGAAGCACAGGAACTCGGAGTCCGGGTCGATGTGCCGGATGCCCGTGTTGCGGGCGGCGCCGAGGCCCTTGTTCACCTGGCGGACCAGCCGGAACCGGGAGTCCTTGGCCGCGTAAGCCTCGGCGAGGGCCGCGCTGTCGTCCTTCGAACCGTCGTCGACCATGACGCACTCGAAGTCCGTGAAGGTCTGGGCGGCGATCGAGTCGAGGCATTCGACCAGGTAACGCTCGACGTTGTAGATCGGAACGACGATGGAGAGGCGGGGAGCCATCGGCTACGCAGGCCTTTCTCGGGAAGGAGCGTGGCAGCCCGTGGGGGGCGTGACCGCATTTGATCGGTGCGTACGTGCGCCCCGATCCTACCTCCGGGCTCCGCGGCCCCTCCGGGCCACTACTCTGGGGCCCGTGCCCCGCTTCAGCGTGATCGTCCCCGTGTTCAAGGTCCAGGACTACCTCGCCGAGTGCCTCGACTCGGTCCTCGGCCAGGGCGGCCCCGACCTGGAACTGATCGCGGTCGACGACCGCTCCCCGGACCGCTGCGGCGCGATGCTCGACGAGGCCGCCGCCGCGGACCCGCGGATCCGGGTGCTGCACCTGCCGGAGAACGTCGGACTCGGCCGGGCCCGCAACGCCGGCCTGGAGGTCGCCACCGGCGACTACGTGGTCTTCCTCGACAGCGACGACACGCTCACCCCGAACCTGCTCAAGAGCGTCGACGACCGGCTCACCGCCACCGGCGACCCGGACGTCCTGGTCTACGACTACGCCCGCACCTACGTCGACGGCCGGATCACCCGCGCCGCCTCGGCCCACGTCTTCGGCGCCGCCTCCCCCGAGGTCTTCGACCTCGCCGCCCGCCCGGACCTGCTCGACCTGCTGCAGGTCGTCTGGAACAAGGCCTACCGCCGCGACTTCGTCACCGCGCAGCGGCTGGTCTTCCCGGCCGGCTACTACGAGGACACCCCCTGGACGTACCCGGCGCTCCTCGCCGCCGCCCGGATCACCCTGCTCGACGAGGTCGGCGTGCACTACCGCCAGCGCCAGGAGGGCGGCAACATCCTGGCCACCGCCAGCCGCAAGCACTTCGACGTCTTCGACCAGTACGACCTGGTCTTCGGCTTCCTGGACGGCCGCCCCGACCTGGACCACTGGCGCCCCGTCGTCTACGGCCGGATGCTGCACCACCTCAACACGGTCGTCTCCAAGCCCGGCCGGGTCCCGCCCGGCGACCGCCGCGAGTACTTCCGCCGCGCGGCCGCCCACTGCGCCCGGCTGCGCCCGGCCGGCTACCGCCCCCCGGCGGGCGTCGACGGCGTGCGCACCGAACTGCTGAGCCACGGCCGCTACGGCGCCTACCAGGCCGTCAGGGCGCTCGCCCGGGCCCGCCGGCTGGTCCGCGGCTAGCTGCGGCGGCCCCGGCGGCCACGACGCGGCCCCGGCCGCGCGTCGAGCCTGACGGCCGTTCGGGGGACGGGCCGGTATAACCGGTCGGGTGGACTTCCTGACCCGCCTTCCGGTCATCGGCCCGCTCGTGACGCGACTGCTGCGCAGCCGCCCGTACCGGGTGTACGAGCACTTCACCGCGGCCCGCGGGAACAGACTGGCCGGCGCGGTCACCTTCTTCGGCTTCCTCGCCCTGTTCCCGCTGCTCACCGTCGCCCTGGCGATCGCCGTGGCGACGTTCAGCGACAGCCGGGTGGCGGACATTCAGAAACGCATCTCCGACCAGCTGCCGGGCATCTCCGACGCACTCAACCTGCCGTCGCTGGTGGCCAACGCGGGCGCCGTCGGACTCGTCAGCGGGGCACTGCTGCTGATCTCCGGCCTCGGCTGGGTGGACACCATGCGCACCTCGATCCGGGACGTGTGGCAGCTGCCCGAGGAGGACGGCAACCCGGTGCTGCGCAAGGCGTGGGACTGCGTGGTGCTCGGCGGCCTCGGCCTGGTCTCGCTGGTCTCGCTGGGCGCCTCCGCCGCGGGGACGACGCTGGCCGGGCGGATCGCCGACCAGCTCGGCCTGCACAACGGCTACCTGCTCACCGGGATCGGCATCCTCATCGCCATAGGGTGCGACACCCTGCTCTTCGCCTACCTGCTGGCGCCCTTCCCCGGCATCGGCGGCCAGCGCCGGCGGGACGTGCTGCAGGGGGCGCTGATCGGCGCGGTCGGCTTCGAGGCGCTGAAGATCCTGCTCGCCTCCTACCTCGGCTCGGTCGCCGGGAAGAGCCTCTACGGCGCCTTCGGCGTACCGGTGGCGCTGCTGCTCTGGATCAACTTCGTCAGCCGGCTGCTGATGTACTGCGTGGCCTGGACGGCCCTCGCCGACCCGGAGGCCGCCCGGGAGCGGGCCAGGGCCCACGGCCGGGCCGTCATCGAGGCGGCCGACGAGGCGGGGGCCGCGGCGGAGCCGGCGGCCAGGGCCCAGGGTCCGGCCCAGTCCTGAGCGTCCTGGGAGCCGGCCCCTGGGCCCGTGCCCGGGCCCGTCGGCGGATCAGCCCGCGGCCCTGCGGCGGCGGTGCACGACCAGCGCCCCGTAGCCGCCCGCGGCCACGGCCAGCGCGACGGCCAGCCAGCCGCCGAGGCCGGGCCCGGTGCCCCGGGAGGCCGCGGCGGGGGCCGCCGCCGGGGTGGCGGGTGCCGTGGCGGTGGGGGACGGGTGCGGCGGGGGCGCGGGAACGCCGGCGGCGCCGCCGGCCTGGCCGGTCGGCTCGCCGCCGGGCGGCAGCTCGTCGACCAGCCGGCCGACCGGTCGCACCTTGTCGGCCGCCGCGAAGCCCCAGTCCAGCAGCGCGGCCGTCTCGTCGTAGACCTTCTGGTAGCTGGCCGGGTGCATCACCGTCACCAGCAGGGTCCGGCCGTTGCGCTCGGCGGCGCCGACGAAGGTCGAGCCCGCGTTGGTGGTGGTGCCGTTCTTCACCCCGATCAGGCCGGGGTACTTGCCCAGCAGCCGGTCGGTGTTGGCGATCCCGAAGCTGCCGCGCTGGCCGGTGTTCTTGTCCACCGCGCCGGGGAACATCGCGTCCCGGGTGGCGCAGTACATCCGGAAGTCGGGATTGCGCAGGCCGGCCCGGGCGAACAGGGTGAGGTCGTAGGCCGAGGAGACCTGGCCGTCCATGTCGTACCCGTCCGGCGAGATCACCCGGGTGTCCCGGGCCTGCAGGGCGTCGGCGCGGGCCTGCATCTCGCCGACGGTCTGCTGCACGCCGCCGTTCATGTGCGCGAGGACGTGCACGGCGTCGTTGCCCGAGCTCAGGAACACCCCGCGCCACAGGTCCTCGACCCGGTAGTCGAGGTTCTCCTTGATGCCGACCAGGCTGCTGCCGGCGCCGATCCCCAGGATCTCCTCGTCCGCGACCCGGTGCACCAGGTTGCGGTCGAACTTGGGCAGCACGGTGTCCGCGAAGAGGATCTTCAGGGTGCTCGCCGGGGGCAGCTTCAGGTGCGGGTTGTTCGCCGCTAGCACCTCTCCCGACGTGGCGTCGGAGACTATCCAGGACTGGCCGGTGAGGTCCCCGGGCAGCGCCGGGGCGCCGGCCAGCGGGTCGACCTGGACCCCGGGGAGCCCGAGCCGGCCGCCGCCGACCGCGGTGGGCGGGGGCGGCTCGTACGGGGCGGCGGCCGCCGCCGGGGCGACGAGCAGGACGGGGAGGGCCGCAGTGACCGCGGCGCACAGGTGGGCGAACGTGTGACGGGCTGTGGGCACCAGCTGACCGTACCCACTCCGGGCGCCGGCCGTCCGCCGCACCGGGCCGGTCCTCCGCAGGAGGGCCCCGCCGTACGCCGATCGGCCGTCCGCGCATACTGGGGACGCACACCGCCTTCACACCCCCGCCGAGGATCCCATGAAGCTCAGCCGCCGCACCTCCTGGTTCCTGACCGCCTTCGGCGTCTGGTCGATGATCATCTGGACGACCTTCGTCAAGAACCTGTGGAAGGACTCCGGCGGCCAGGCCTTCACCGGCGGCGACCACTCCCAGCCGACCGCCTTCTTCTGGGTGCACCTCCTCCTCGCCGTCACCTCCTTCCTCCTCGGCATCGCCGTCGGCTCCGTCGGGGTCCGCGGCCTGCGCGCCGCCCGCCGCGCCGCCCCGGCCGCGGACTGAGGCCGGCGACCGCGCGCCGGTACGCGCGAAGGCCCCCGTCCGCGGTGCGGACGGGGGCCTTCGTCGGGCCGGGCCGGGTGGCTCAGAAGCGGCGGGTGACCAGGGCCCGCTTCACTTCCTGGATCGCCTTGGTGACCTCGATGCCACGGGGGCAGGCCTCGGAGCAGTTGAAGGTGGTGCGGCAGCGCCACACGCCCTCACGGTCGTTGAGGATCTCCAGGCGCTGCTCGGCGCCCTCGTCACGCGAGTCGAAGATGAAGCGGTGCGCGTTGACGATGGCGGCCGGGCCGAAGTACTGGCCGTCGTTCCAGAACACCGGGCAGGACGACGTGCACGCGGCGCACAGGATGCACTTGGTGGTGTCGTCGAAGCGCTCGCGGTCCTCGGCGGACTGCAGGCGCTCGCGCGTCGGGTCGTTCCCCTTGGTGATGAGGAACGGCATGACGTCCTTGTACGCCTGGAAGAACGGGTCCATGTCCACGACCAGGTCCTTGAGGACCGTGAGGCCCTTGATGGCCTCGATCGTGATCGGCTTCTCCGGGTTGACGTCCTTGATCAGGGTCTTGCACGCCAGCCGGTTGCGGCCGTTGATCCGCATGGCGTCGGAGCCGCAGATGCCGTGCGCGCAGGAACGGCGGTAGGTGAGGGTGCCGTCCTGCTCCCACTTGATCTTGTTGAGCGCGTCCAGGACGCGCTCCTTCGGGTCCATCTCGAGCTGGTAGTCGACCCACACCGGGTCCGGGTGCTCCTCCGGGTTGAACCGGCGGATCCGGAAGGTGACGGTGATCAGCTGGGTGGCACCGCTCTCGGCCGCGTCCAGAGCGGCCGAGTGCTTCTCCACGGTCGGAGTGCTCATCAGTACTTACGCTCCATCGGCTGGTAGCGGGTCGTGACGACCGGCTTGTAGTCGAGGCGGATGGAGGTGGTGCCGTCGGCGGCAACCTCCTGGTACGCCATGGTGTGCTGCATGAACTTCACGTCGTCACGGGTCGGGAAGTCCTCGCGGTAGTGGCCGCCGCGGGACTCCTCGCGGGCCAGCGCGGACACGGCCAGCACCTCGGCCAGGTCGAGCAGGTTGCCCAGCTCGACGGCCTCCAGCAGGTCCGTGTTGTAGCGGAAGCCCTTGTCCTGGATGGAGACGTGCTTGTAGCGCTCGCGCAGCGCGGCGATGTCCTCGACGGCCTGCTTCAGGGTGGCGCCGGTGCGGTAGACCATGGCGTTGGCGTCCATGGTCTCCTGCAGCTCCTTGCGGATCTGCGCCACGGACTCGGTGCCGGTGGACTCGCGCAGGCCGTCGACCAGGGCCTGGACCTTCTCGGCCGGGTTCTCGGGCAGCTCGGTGTAGTCCACCGTCTGCGCGTAGTCGGCGGCGGCGACGCCCGCGCGCTTGCCGAACACGTTGATGTCCAGCAGCGAGTTGGTGCCCAGGCGGTTGGCGCCGTGCACGGACACGCAGGCGACCTCGCCGGCCGCGTACAGGCCCGGGACGACCTCGGTGTTGTTGCGCAGCACCTCACCCTCGACGTTGGTCGGGATGCCGCCCATGGCGTAGTGCGCGGTGGGCTGGATCGGGATCGGGTCCGTGTAGGGCTCGATGCCGAGGTAGGTGCGGGCGAACTCGGTGATGTCCGGGAGCTTGGCGTCCAGCTGCTCCGGCGGCAGGTGGGTGAGGTCCAGGTAGACGTGGTCGCCGTCCGGACCGCAGCCGCGGCCTTCGCGGATCTCGGTGTAGATCGCGCGGGAGCAGACGTCACGGGACGCGAGGTCCTTCATGACGGGGGCGTAGCGCTCCATGAAGCGCTCGCCGTCCTTGTTGCGCAGGATGCCGCCCTCGCCGCGGGCGCCCTCGGTGAGCAGGATGCCCATGCGCCAGATGCCCGTCGGGTGGAACTGGAAGAACTCCATGTCCTCCAGCGGCAGGCCGCGGCGGTAGACCAGGGCCTGGCCGTCACCGGTGAGGGTGTGGGCGTTGGAGGAGACCTTGAAGAACTTGCCGGTGCCGCCGGAGGCGAACACGACCGACTTGGCCTGGAAGACGTGGATCTCGCCGGTGGCCAGCTCGTAGGCGACGACGCCGGCCGTCCTGCCCTCGTTGAGCAGCAGGTCGAGGACGTAGAACTCGTTGAAGAACTCGACGCCGTGCTTGACGCAGTTCTGGAACAGCGTCTGGAGGATCATGTGGCCGGTGCGGTCGGCCGCGTAGCACGAGCGGCGGACCGGGGCCTCGCCGTGGTTGCGGGAGTGCCCGCCGAAGCGGCGCTGGTCGATGCGGCCCTGCTCGGTGCGGGAGAAGGGCAGACCCATCTTCTCCAGGTCGAGGACGGCGTCGATGGCCTCCTTGCACATGATCTCGGCGGCGTCCTGGTCGACCAGGTAGTCACCACCCTTGACCGTGTCGAAGGTGTGCCACTCCCAGTTGTCCTCCTCGACGTTGGCGAGGGCGGCGCACATGCCGCCCTGGGCCGCGCCGGTGTGGGACCGGGTGGGGTAGAGCTTGGTCAGGACCGCGGTGCGGCTGCGCTGCGTCGACTCGATGGCCGCGCGCATGCCGGCGCCGCCGGCGCCGACGATGACGGTGTCGTACTGGTGAATCTGCATGGGGGGTTAACTCGCCTCTGGCCTCTGCCGATGTCCGATGTTGCTCGCGGCTCAGATGTTGGGGTCGAAGGTGAAGATCACCAGGGTGCCGAGCAGCACGGTGAAGACCGTGGCGGTACCCATGAGCCCCTTGAGCCAGAGCCGGGTCGAGTCCTTCTCGGCGTAGTCGTTGATGACCTGACGCATGCCGTTGGCGCCGTGCAGCATGGCGAGCCACAGCATCGCGAGGTCCCAGACCTGCCAGAACGGCGAGGCCCAGCGGCCGGCCACGAAGGCGAAGCCGATCTTGGAGACGCCGCCGTCGAGCACCAGCATGATCAGCAGGTGGCCGAGGATCAGCACGACCAGGACGACACCGGACAGGCGCATGAAGAGCCAGGCCAGCATCTCGAAGTTGGTGCGGGTGCGGCGCGGGGTCTTCGCGGTCCGCTTGCGCGGAGGCTCGATGACGAACTCGTCGGCCGGGTTCCCGGTGCCGAGGCCCTTGCCGGTGTGCGCCTGGGCGGAGGGGACCACCAGCGCGTCGGAGATTTCCGTGGACATGTGTCGGCTCACTTCCCGAACCAGGAGATCAGCGTGTGCTGCAGGATCCCGTAGAAGGAGCCGGCCATCAGGACGACCCAGACGCCGACGACGGTCCAGAGCATCTGCTTCTGGTACTTCGGGCCCTTGGCCCAGAAGTCGACCGCGACGACCCGCAGGCCGTTGAGGGCGTGGAACAGGATGGCGGCCACCAGGCCGTACTCCATCAGGTTCACGAGAGGCGTCTTGTACGTCTGAATGACGGTGTCGTAGGCCTCGGGCGACACCCGCACCAGCGCGGTGTCCAGGACATGGGCGAACAGGAAGAAGAAGATGAGGACGCCGGTGACTCGATGAGCCACCCAGCTCCACATGCCTTCCCGGCCGCGGTACAGCGTTCCAGCCGGCACGGAAAAACCCTCCGGAAGCGATTGGGGGCTCGGCCGGCTTCGGTGTCGGTCAGCCCGGCCGGGTACGGTCCACCGGCCGCCAGCATCCTATCGACGCCGTCTGGTGAACCGCCTCCGGGGGCCTCAGGTGTGATCAATCAGGCACGACTGGCCTAGTTGGACGGGAACCGGAGCCCGTTCCGTCGCTCTGGGTGACGGTTCGGCTGCGCTACGGTGGCGGCCCGCCCCGCCGCCGGACCCACCGCGCCGGATCCGCCGCCGACACCCTGCCGAGGCCCCCGTGCCGTTCCGCCCCGCCCGACCGTCCGCCGCCGCCCTCGCCGGTCTGCTGCTGCTCGCCGCGGGCTGCACCACCGTCGGCGGCCCCTCCGCGGACCGGGCGGCGCCCGCCCGGGAGCTGTCCGCGGCCGAGCTGCGCGCCGCCGCGGTGGCCGACGCGGACCTCGGGGCGGGCTACGCGGTGACGGTGATGACGCCCGGTCACGGGGACACCGGGGCCGGGGCCGGGCGGGAGGTGGCGGACGTGCCGGCCTGCCAGCCGCTGCTGGACGCGGTGACCCCGGCCGCGTCAGGCGCCGCCACCGCCTCGCCGGGGCCGGGCTACCCGTACGCGGAGACGGACCTCGGCGTGGCGCGGGCGGCCGACCCCGAGCGCGGGCTGTACGGCGGGCTGCTCGGCTACCGGACGGGGCGGGCCGCCGCGCTGCAGGCGGAGCTGGAGAAGCTGTTCGGCCCGTGCGCCGCGTTCACCTCGGCGGCGCCGGCCCCGCCCGCCGAGAAGCAGGGGAGGAAGGCGCCGATCCGGACCGGGCACCGGCTGAGCCGGGTGGACACGCCCACTCCCGGGGGAGCGGACGCGGCCCTCGGATTCACCCTCACGAATGAATCGGGGAGCGCGGTGCTCTCCCAGCGCGCGGTGCTGGCCCGGGTCGGGCCGGTGCTCGCGGTGTTCACCACCTTCGGCGTCGCCACCGAGCCGGCCGCCGCGCCGGACGAACTGGTCGTCCGGCGACAGGTGGCCAAGCTCCGGGCCGCGCAGGCGGGCGGACCGGCGGGTGGGTAGGGCGGGTGGGTCGGGGCGGCGGCCGGCTCAGCGCGCCCCGGCCTCCGAGTGGGTGGCGACCAGGTGCTCCAGCCGGGTGAGGGCGATCCGGCGGAGTTCGTCCGCCGCGATCAGCCGCTCCTCGTCCGGGTCGTTGGCGAGTCGGGTGCGGATCGAGGAGAGCACGGTGTCGAGCATCTCCTCCGGGGCGACGCCCTCCAGGCAGACCACGAACACGTGGCCGAACCTGGCCTCGTACGCCGCGTGGGCGGCCCGCAGCGCGGTGTGCGCGGCCTGGCTGCCCGGCGCCCGCATGCCGAGCAGCGGCTGCGGCATCCAGCTCTCGTCGGCGAGCGCCTCGGCGAGGTCGGCCGGGCGGAGGTCGTAGGAGGCCTCGCTGGCGGCGGCCAGCAGGGACCCTATGTCGGGGTAGGGCCGGTGGGCGGTGAGCCGCAGGGCCCACCGGCGGCTGCCGCAGCAGGCCAGGAGGGCCTCCTCGGCGGCGCCGGCGTCGGCCTCGTTGAAGCGGTGCAGCCCGAGGAGGGTCGGCTCCGAGCTGGGTTCGGGCCGCTGTGGCGGGATGTCGCTGGCCAGCGGGTCCTCCTCGTGAGGGCGGGAAGGTGCCGGTGGAGTGGGGTGGGGTGGAGCAGCTGAAGTATGGGGGGCCGCGAGCGGCTTCGAGCGCCCGTCGACAACTCCTCAAAGGTAGTTGAGCGGTCATCAGTTGGGGAGGGCGCGCGCGGAATTCATCCGGACGAGCTATCAAGTTGTGACGTTGACACCTTCGTGTCAGCGCCCTCCCCGCCGTCGTCTGCTAGGTCCGGCCCGGTGGGCGGCCGGTGGCCGGCCCGGTCGGGGTCAGGAGCAGCGGGTCCCCTCGGCCGGCATGGTGCCGTCGATCAGGTAGGTCTCCAGGGCCTGGTCGATGCAGGCGTTGCCCTTGCCGAAGGCGCCGTGGCCCTCGCCGACCCGGGTGAGCAGGGTGGCCTTGGCGAAGCCCTTGGCGAGCGCCTCGGCCGAGGCGTACGGGGTGGCCGGGTCGCCGGTCGAGCCGACCACCAGGATCGGGGCGGCGCCCTCGGCCCGTATGGTGTGCGGCTTCTCGGGGGACTTGTAGGGCCATCCGTGGCAGGAGTCCTCGGTGAAGTCCTCGACGCTCACGCCCTTGGTCATCAGCGGGGCCTGCTGCTGGAGCTGCTGCACGGCCTGCTGGGCGCGCTCGGGCGTCGGTGCCGGGGCCGCCCCGTCGGCGCAGCCGATCGCGGCGTGCGCCTCGTGGAGCGGCGTGTAGTGGCCGTTCTCGTCGCGCTCGTTGTAGTCGTCGGAGAAGGCCAGCAGGACGTCGCCCTTGCCGGCCTTGATCGCCACGGTGAGGCCGACCCGCAGGTAGTTCCAGGTCTGGTTCTCGTCGCCGTAGAGCGCCGAGCGGACGGCCGTCCAGGCCAGGTCGCTGCCGACCTTGCGTCCGTCCTTGGTCGGCAGCGGGTGGTCGCGCAGGCCGTCCAGGAAGTCGGCGGCCTTCTTGGCGGCGCCGGCCGGGTCCTTGCCGAGCGCGCACTCGTCCGCGTGGTTCTCGACGCAGTCGGCGGCGAAGCGGTCGAAGGCCGTCTCGAAGCCGACGATCTGCTTCACGGAGGCGTCGAGGTCGTCGGCGGCCGGGTCCACGGCGCCGTCCAGGACGAGCCGTCCGGTGTTGCCGGGGAACTCCTCCGCGTAGAGCGAGCCCAGGTAGGTGCCGTAGGAGATGCCCAGGTAGTTGAGCTTGCGGTCCCCGGCGGCGGCGCGCAGCACGTCCAGGTCGCGCGCCGTGTTGCGGGTGCCGACGAAGGGCAGCAGCTTGCCGGACTTCGCCTGGCAGGCGGCGGTGAACTCGGCGTCCTGCCGGTCCGACTGGGCCTTGCGGGCCACCGGGTCGAGCGGGGCGTCCTGCTGGGACTCGGCGTCGCGCTGCTTGTCGTCGAGGCAGTGGATCGGCGAGCTGGCGCCGGTGCCGCGCGGGTCGAAGCCGATCACGTCGTAGCGGTTGTGCAGGCTGCCGGCGAAGTCCTTGGTGCCGAAGGTGACCATCTCGACGCCGGAGCCGCCCGGGCCGCCGGGGTTGACCATGAGCGAGCCCAGGCGCTGGTCCGGCTTGGCGGCGGGGTACTTCACCAGGGCGAGGTCGAGGGCGTCGCCGGCGGGGTTCGCGTAGTCGAGCGGGACGTGCAGCTTGCCGCACTTCAGCGTGGAGAGGTCGACCTTGGCCTGCTCGGCCTTCGGGTCCGCGGGGCAGTCCGCCCAGGTGATCTGCTGGCCGTAGAACGGCTTGAGGGCCGGGTCGGCCTCCCCGGTGGGCTTGGGGGTGGGCGTCGGCGTGGCGGTCGGACTCGCGGTGGCGGGCGCGGTGGTGCCGGCGGCCTGGCCCCGGGCGGGTCCGGCGGTGTCGTCGCACGCGGTGGCGAGCAGCAGGGTGCCGGCCGCGAGGGCGGTCAGCAGCACCCGTGGGCGGGCGGCCCGGAAGGTTCTCATCGCACGTGTGTATCACTCGGCACGGTGCGCATGATCACCGGGCCCCGGGCCGCCCGGACCGGCGCTGATCAGGCGCGATGCACCTTGTGGTTGGCCGCCTGGGCGCGCGGCCGGACCACCAGCAGGTCGATGTTGACGTGCGGGGGGCGGGTGACCGCCCAGGCCACGGTGTCCGCGACGTCCTCGGAGGTCAGCGGCTCGGCCACGCCGGCGTACACGGCGGCGGCCTTCTCCTCGTCGCCGCGGAAGCGGGTGACCGCGAAGCCCTCGGAGCGCACCATGCCGGGGGCGATCTCGATCACCCGGATCGGCTCCCCGCACAGCTCCAGCCGCAGCGTGGCCGCGATGGTGTGCGCGGCGTGCTTGGCGGCGACGTACCCGCCGCCGCCCTCGTACGCGGTGAGTGCGGCGGTCGAGGAGAGCACCAGCACCGTGCCGTCGCCACTGGCCCGCAGGGCCGGCAGCAGCGCCTGCGTCATGTGCAGCACGCCGAGCACGTTCACCTCGTACATCGCCCGCCAGTCGGCCGGGTCGCCGTGCTCGACGCTCTCGGCGCCGATCGCCCCGCCGGCGTTGTTCACCAGCACGTCCACCCGGCCGACCGCGGCCGCGAAGGCGTCCACGGCGGCCCGGTCGGTGACGTCCACGGTGTGGGCCCGGCCGCCGATCTCCTTGGCCAGCGCCTCGATCCGCTCGGTCCGCCGGGCGGTCAGCACCACGTCGAAGCCCTCGGCCGCCAGCCGGCGGGCGGTCGCCGCGCCGATTCCGCTGCTGGCACCGGTGACCACGGCCACCTTCTGCTCGGTCATTGCCACTCCCTGGGGGCTCGGTGTGGGGGGTACGCACATTCGGTCGTTCACCCGATCATCTCAACCCCGTCCGCGCGCCCGCCGCCCGGTCACGCCCCTGCGCGGCCGGCACCCGGACGCCGCGCGCCGGGCCGCCGGGAACCGCCGGACGCGCCCTACATTGCGAGGACCACCGCTCCCGCCCCCAGGAGGGCCCATGGCCGCGGAACCGCGCCGCTCCGAGTCAGGATTCGAGATCGAGCCGCTGTACGGCCCGGAGGCGCTGGCCGGCTGGGACCCGGCGAGCCGGCTCGGACGCCCGGGGGAGTACCCGTACACCCGGGGCGTCCACCCGACGATGTACACCGGGCGGCCGTGGACGATGCGGCAGTACGCGGGCTTCGGCACCGCCGCCGAGTCCAACGCCCGCTACCGGCAGCTGATCGCGGGCGGCGGCACCGGACTCTCGGTGGCCTTCGACCTGCCCACCCAGATGGGCTACGACTCGGACGCGCCGCAGGCCGCCGGGGAGGTCGGCAAGGTGGGCGTGGCCGTCGACGGGGTCGAGGACATGGCGACGCTGTTCGACGGGATCCCGCTGGACGCGGTGTCCACCTCGATGACCATCAACGCGCCCGCCGCGCTGCTCCTGCTGCTCTACCAGCTCGTCGGCGAGGCCCGGGGGGTGGCGCCGGCCCGGCTCACCGGCACCGTCCAGAACGACGTGCTGAAGGAGTACATCGCCCGGGGCACCTACATCTTCCCGCCGCAGCCCTCGCTCCGGCTGGTCGCGGACCTCATGCGCTACTGCCGGGCCGAGATCCCGCGCTGGAACACCGTCTCGATCTCCGGGTACCACATGGCCGAGGCCGGGGCGGACCCGGCGCAGGAGATCGCCTTCACGCTGGCCAACGGCATCGCCTACGTCCGCACGGCGCTGGCCGCCGGGATGGCCGTGGACGACTTCGCGCCGCGGCTCTCCTTCTTCTTCGTGGCCCGCACCACGCTGCTGGAGGAGGTCGCCAAGTTCCGCGCCGCCCGGCGGATCTGGGCCCGGGTGATGCGCGAGGAGTTCGGCGCGCGGGACCCCCGCTCGCGGATGCTGCGCTTCCACACCCAGACCGCCGGGGTGCAGCTGACCGCCCAACAGCCCGAGGTGAACCTGGTCCGGGTCTCGGTGCAGGCGCTCGCCGCGGTGTTCGGCGGTACCCAGTCGCTGCACACCAACGCCTTCGACGAGGCGATCGCGCTGCCCACCGAGAAGGCGGCCCGGCTCGCCCTGCGGACGCAGCAGGTGATCGCCCACGAGACGGACGTGACCGCCACCGTGGACCCGTTCGCCGGTTCCTACGCCGTGGAGTCGATGACCGACGAGGTGGAGGCCGCCGCACTGGCGCTGATGGCCCGGGTCGAGGAGCTGGGCGGCGCGGTGGCCGCGATCGAGCAGGGCTTCCAGAAGGCCGCGATCGAGCGCACCGCCTACCGGATCCAGCAGGAGACCGACTCGGGCGAGCGGACGGTGGTGGGCGTCAACCGCTTCCGGCTGGAGACCGAGGAGCCCTACCACCCGCTGCGGGTGGATCCGGCGATCGAGCGGCGGCAGGCCGAACGGCTGGCCCGGCTGCGCGCCGACCGCGACTCCGCGGCCGTCACCCGGGCCCTGGACGCGCTGCGCCGCGCCGCGGAGGGGGCGGACAACGTGCTGTACCCGATGAAGGAGGCGCTGGCCGCCCGGGCCACCGTCGGCGAGGTCTGCGACGCGCTGCGCGGGGTGTGGGGCGGGTACTCCCCGGTGGACCGCTTCTGAGCCGCCGTCAAGGCACCGCGCCCGTGTCCACCGGCCCGGGTGATCGTTGCACAGGGCAAGCAACCCGGGGAAGGCGGCTGAAACGAGATGTCATACCCACCTGTTCGGCCGGTATGCGCCCATCCGGGGACTAGTTTTCCGGAAGTCGGGCCAAATCCCCCCAACAGGCCTACTCTTGTTGAGATGAACCGTCCTGAGCCCGCTCAGCCGGGCGCCACTCTCGCCGCCGCACGCCCCGCCGCCGATCTGCGCGCCAGGGTCAGGAGGCTGGAGCCCGAGCTGATCGCCTTCCGCCGTGATCTGCACCGGCATCCGGAGCTCGGCCGACAGGAGTTCCGCACCACCGGTCTGATCCGCGACCGGCTGGTGGCGGCGGGCCTGAGCCCGCGGGTGCTGCCCGGCGGCACCGGGCTGATCGTCGACGTCGTCCCGGCCGGCACCGCCCCGGACGCCGAGTTCCTGGCCTTCCGCGCCGACATCGACGCGCTGCCCATCGACGACGCCAAGAGCGACGTGCCGTACCGCTCGACCGTCCCCGGGCGGGCCCACGCCTGCGGGCACGACGTGCACACCTCGGTGGTGCTCGGCACCGCCCTGGTGCTGGCGGAGGCCGCCCGCACCGGCGAGCTGGGCCGCCCGGTGCGGCTGGTCTTCCAGCCGGCCGAGGAGGTCATGCCGGGCGGCGCGCTGGACGTCATCAAGGCCGGCGGGATGGACGGCGTCGGCCGGATCTTCGCCGTGCACTGCGACCCCAAGGTGGAGGTGGGCCGGATCGCGCTGCGCACCGGCGCCATCACCTCGGCCTGCGACCGCCTGGTACTCCACCTGGACGGCCCCGGCGGCCACACCGCCCGCCCGCACCTGACCACCGACCTGGTGACCGCGATCGCCCGGATGGCCGCCGACCTGCCGGGTGCGCTGGCCCGCCGGATGGACCCGCGCTGGGGCGTCAGCCTGGTCTGGGGCCGGATCGCCGCCGGCTCCGCGCCCAACGTCATCCCGCAGCACGCCGAGCTGGAGGGCACCGTCCGCTGCCTGGAGCTGGACGGCTGGCGCGAGGCGCCGGACCTGCTGCACGAGCTGATCGCCAAGCTCGCCGAGACCTACCGGGCGAAGTGGACGCTGGACTACCACCGCGGGGTGCCGCCGGTGGTGAACGAGGCGGTCTCGGTCGCGCTGCTGGACGCGGCGATGACGGCCCGGTTCGGCACGGCCGGCGGGGCGGACGGCCTGCAGGTGGTGGAGGGCACCGAGCAGAGCCTGGGCGGCGAGGACTTCTCCTGGTACCTGGAGCACGCCCCGGGCGCGCTGGCCCGGCTCGGCGTCCGCGCCCCCGGTGACACCGCCGTCCGGGACCTGCACCAGGGCCGCTTCGACGTCGACGAGCGGGCGATCGGGATCGGCGTGGAGCTCTTCGCGGCGCTGGCCCTGGACGAGCCGCAGCTCTGAGCCGGCGGACCGCCGCCCGTGCGGCAGGTCCCCGCGACGTGTGCGAACGACCCCCCGGACCGGCCGGTGCCCAGCAGGGCGCCGGCCGGTCCGCGCTGATCCGGGCTTTTCGAACAGTTCCGTAGACTGGTCTGAAACCAGTTCCGGATCACCGTCCGCGCACGGGAAGAGGGCCTCGGGACGACCGTGAGACCACGGTTTGATAACAACCCGAATGCTCCGGCAGCCCGTAACACAACCGTGTTCTACGCGCGTTACGGTGGCGTCCGACCACGCTAATCAGGTGCGTGTGAGAAGGAGATACTCCCTTGCGCCGTTCAATGAAGCTCGCCGCGGTTGTGCTCTCGGGTTCCCTGGGCATGGCCTCGCTCGCCGCTTGCGGCGCAAAGAGCACTGACAACGCCTCCTCCGGTTCCTCCGACGGCTCGCTCAAGGTCGGTATGGCCTATGACATCGGCGGCCGTGGCGACCAGTCCTTCAACGACTCCGCCGCCCGCGGTCTCGACAAGGCCAAGTCCGAGCTCGGCGTCTCCGTCACCGAGGCCGACGCCAAGACCGGCGAGGCCGAGGCCGACAAGGAGACCCGCCTCAAGAACCTGATCGACGGTGGCTACAAGACCATCATCGCGGTCGGCTTCGTCTACCAGCAGGCGGTCGACAAGGTCGCCAAGGACAACCCGGACGTCAAGTTCGCGATCATCGACTCGAACGACAAGGACCAGCCGTCCAACGTCACGTCGCTGGTCTTCGCCGAGCAGGAGGGTTCCTACCTCGCCGGCGTCGCCGCCGCGAACAAGTCGAAGAGCAAGCACGTCGGCTTCATCGGCGGTGTGCAGTCCGAGCTGATCAAGAAGTTCGAGGCCGGTTACAAGGCGGGTGTGAAGTCCGTCGACCCGAACATCCAGGTCGAGACCACCTACCTGACCACCCCCCCGGACTTCTCCGGCTTCAACTCGCCCGACAAGGGCAAGGAGGCCGCGCAGGGCCAGCTCGACAAGGGCGCGGACGTCATCTACTCCGCCGCCGGCTCCTCCGGCAACGGCGCCATCGAGGCCGTCGCCAACAAGCAGGGCGCCCTGGCCATCGGTGTCGACTCCGACCAGGCCAACCAGCCGGCCCTGGCGAAGTACAAGAACAGCATCCTGACCTCGATGGTCAAGAACGTCGACAACGCGGTGTTCTCCTACATCGAGTCGGTCAAGAAGGGCGCGCCGTTCACCGGCGTCAAGCTGTTCGACCTGAAGGCCAACGGTGTCTCGCTGGCCACCACCGGTGGCAAGATCGACGACATCCAGGACAAGCTGAAGGCCGCCGCCACGGCGATCACCTCCGGCGCCACCACCGTCCCGACCGCCCCGGCCCAGTAAGGCCCGCGCGTCCCGGACGACGTAGCGACTGCCGCCTGCCCGGCAGCGCGATGATTGACACGGCACAACGGGAGGGGCCCGGCAGGGTGCGCTGAACGCGTACCCCCGGGCCCCGTCCCGTCCCCACGTCCTCACCCTTGGCCCTCCCAGCGCAACGACGCGCCTCCAGACCACCAGGAGATCGCCATCACCGCATCCGACCCCGTCCCCCTGCGCAAGGACGGAACCCCCAGCGCGGGGACGGCGACACCGGCCGTCGAACTGCGCGGCATCACCAAGCGCTTCCCCGGCGTCGTGGCCAACCACGACATCAACCTCACCGTCCGCAGCGGCACCGTGCACGCCCTGATGGGTGAGAACGGCGCCGGCAAGTCGACGCTGATGAAGATCCTCTACGGCATGCAGAAGCCGGACGAGGGCACCATCGCGATCAACGGCGAGCAGTGCGAGTTCAACACCCCGGGCGACGCCATCTCCCGCGGCATCGGCATGGTGCACCAGCACTTCATGCTGGCCGACAACCTCACCGTGTGGGAGAACGTCGTCCTCGGCGGCGAGAACATCCACGGCATCGGCGCCAAGGCGAAGGCGAAGATCCGGGAGATCTCCGACCAGTACGGCCTGGGCGTGCGCCCGGACGCCCTGGTCGAGGACCTCGGCGTCGCGGACCGCCAGCGCGTCGAGATCCTCAAGGTGCTGTACCGCGGCGCCAAGATCCTGATCCTCGACGAGCCCACGGCCGTGCTGGTCCCGCAGGAGGTCGACGCGCTGTTCGACAACCTGCGCGACCTGAAGTCCGAGGGCGTCACCGTCATCTTCATCTCGCACAAGCTGCACGAGGTGCTGGCGGTGGCCGACGCGATCAGCGTCATCCGGCGCGGCACCACCGTCGGCGACGCCGACCCGAAGGCCGTCACCGCCCGCCAGCTCGCCGAGCTGATGGTCGGCGCCGAGCTGCCCTCCCCGGAGAGCCGCGCGTCGACCGTGACCACCGACGTGATGCTCGCCGTCGAGGACCTGCGGATCGCCAAGACCGACGCCGAGGGCATCGAGCGCGTCGTCCTCGACGACATCTCGCTGCGCATCCACAAGGGCGAGATCCTCGGCATCGCCGGTGTCGAGGGCAACGGCCAGGCCGAACTGGTCGAGGCCATCATGGGCATGCTGCCGCTGGACGGCGGCACCGTCGCCCTGGACGGCAAGGACCTCTCGGGTTCGCTCACCCGCGCCCGCCGCGAGGCCGGCATCGGGTACATCCCCGAGGACCGCCACCGGCACGGCCTGCTGCTGGAGGCCCCGCTCTGGGAGAACCGGATCCTCGGTCACGTCACCGAGGAGCCCAACTCCAAGGGCGTCCTGCTCGACCCCTCCGGCGCCCGGCAGGACACCTGGCGGATCGTCGAGCAGTACGACGTCCGCACCCCCGGCATCGAGGTCACCGCGGCCTCCCTCTCCGGCGGCAACCAGCAGAAGCTGATCATCGGCCGCGAGATGAGCCACCAGCCCAAGCTGCTGATCGCGGCGCACCCCACCCGCGGTGTGGACGTCGGCGCCCAGGCGCAGATCTGGGAGCACATCCGGGTCGCGCAGCGCGCGGGCCTGGCGGTCCTGCTGATCTCCGCCGACCTGGACGAGCTGATCGGCCTCTCCGACACCATCCGGGTCATCTACCGCGGGCGCCTGGTCGCCGACGCCGACCCGGCCACCGTCACCGCCGAGGACCTCGGCACCGCGATGACCGGTGCCGCCAGCGGCCACATCGAGTCCGACGCGGACGCCGTCGCCGAGGCGCACGCCGCCGCGGCGGAGGGCACCGAGGCCGAGCACTCGCACACCGACACCGCCGGCGACGCCGAGGCGGGGGAGTAGCCACATGACCAGTCCCAACCCCCCTGCCGCCAAGCGCAGCCTGACGCAGCGGATCAGCGGTGAGCGGATCGTGCTCGCACTGGCGGCGCCGGTGCTCGCGGTCGTGCTCTCCGTGGTGATCTGTTCCGTCCTGCTGGCGACCTCGGGCAAGAACCCGTTCGAGGCGTGGAACGTGATGCTCACGTACGCCACCAAGTCGGACGGCCAGGTGGCGATCCTCAACCGGTCCACCACCTACTACCTGGCCGCCGCGGCCGCCGCGTTCGGGTTCCGGATGAACCTGTTCAACATCGGCGTCGAGGGCCAGTACAAGGTCGCGGCGCTGTTCGCGGCCTTCATCGGCGCCCAGGTCGACCTGCCGGCGATCATCCAGATCCCGCTGCTGCTGGTCACCGCCATGCTGGTCGGCGGTCTGTACGCCAGCATCGCCGGTCTGCTGAAGGTCTACCGCGGCGTCAGCGAGGTCATCTCGACCATCATGCTGAACTCGATCGCCGTCGCGATCGTCGGTCTGCTGCTCGTCCCGGGCATCTTCGCCCCGGAGCAGAGCGGCACCAGCAACTCGATCCAGACCGCGCCGATCTCGCAGTCGAGCCACTTCTTCTCGTTCGACACGGCCGGCGGCCCGCTCTGGGGCTTCCTCTTCATCGCCGTCCTGGTCGGCGTGGCCTTCCAGTTCACCCTGACCCGCACCCGCTTCGGCTTCGACCTGCGCGCCACCGGCCGCTCGGAGTCGGCGGCCACCGCGTCCGGCGTGAACGTCAAGCGCATGGTCATCATCTCGATGGCGGTCTCCGGCGGCCTGGCCGGTCTGATCGGCATGCCCGAGCTGCTGCAGAACTCGTACTTCTACGGCCAGACCTTCCAGCCGGGCCTCGGCTTCCTCGGCATCTCGGTCGCCCTGCTCGGCCGGAACAGCCCGATCGGCATGGCCTTCGCGGCCCTGCTGTTCGCCTTCCTGGACGCCACCGGCAACCAGCTGCCGCTGCCGAAGAACGGGGCCTTCCCGTTCGAGATCGTCCAGGTCATGCAGGGCACCATCGTCATCTGCGTCGTCGTCGCGTACGAGCTGGTGCGCCGCTACAGCCTGAAGCGCCAGCAGCAGAAGGTCGGCGCCCAGCTCGCCGCCCAGCTCGCGGCCACTGAGAAGAAGGAGGTGTCCGCATGAGCACGGCTACCGCTGCTCGTCCGAAGGCGCCCGGCGCCCCCGCCAAGAAGCGCAAGCTCTCCTGGCCGGTCGTGCTGCTGCTGATCGCGGGCGCCCTGGTGCTGTTCTCCGCCGTGGGCATGGCCACCGGCAACCACTCGCTGACCTCCTCCGGGCAGGTCACCGCGGCGCTCAGCGCCGCCGTGCCGATCGGCATGGCCGGTCTGGGCGGTCTCTGGTCCGAGCGGGCCGGCGTGGTCAACATCGGCCTCGAGGGCATGATGGTCGCCGGCACCTTCTGCGGTGCCTGGGCGGGCTACCTGTACAACCCGTGGGTCGGTCTGCTGGCCGGCATGCTCGGCGGTGCGCTGGGCGGTCTGCTGCACGCGGTGATCACCGTCAGCTTCGGCGTCGACCACATCGTCTCCGGCGTCGGCATCAACCTCCTGATCCCCGGCATCTGCGCGTACGTCAACCGGATCTACTACAAGGACTACATCTCGGTCGGCGCCGGTGCGAACCAGTCGCCGCCGGCGGATCCGCTGCCGTACATCACCGTCCCGGGCCTGTCCTCCTGGCTGAAGGACATCGAGGGCCACCACTGGTTCTTCGTCTCGGACGTCGCCGGGGTGCTCGGCGGCCTGGTCACCAACATCTCGGTGGTCGTGGTGCTGGCGGCCGCGCTGATCGTGATCAGCTACTTCGCACTCTGGCGCACGGTGTTCGGCCTTCGGCTGCGCTCCTGCGGTGAGAACCCGACCGCCGCCGAGTCGCTGGGCGTCAACGTCTACAAGTACAAGTACCTCGCGGTCGTCGCCTCCGGTGCCTTCGCCGGTCTCGGCGGTGCGTACCTCTCGCTGGTCGCGGCGCACTTCTACAAGGACGGCCAGACCCTCGGCCGCGGCTTCATCGGCCTCGCGGCGATGATCTTCGGCAACTGGATGCCGGGCGGCCTCGCCATGGGCGCCGGCCTGTTCGGCTTCACCGACAGCCTCCAGCTGCGCGACCCGGAGTCGGTGCACGTCCTGATCCTGACCGTCTCCATCGCGATGGCCCTGCTCGCGCTCTGGCAGCTGTACCGGCGCAAGTTCACCTCCGCCGCGGTCTCGATCGTGATCGCGGGCGGCCTCGGTGCCTGGTACGCGCTCACCGACGAGGTCCAGCGCCCGCTGATCGTCGCCACGCCGTACGTGATCACCCTGGTGGTGCTCTCGCTGGCCTCGCAGCGCCTGCGGATGCCCAAGGCGGACGGCCAGATCTACCGCAAGGGCCAGGGCAAGTGACGGCGGCTCCGGTGAGCCCCGCGGTCGACTGGGAGCGGCTGCGCGCGGCCGCGCGCGAGGCCATGGGCCACGCGTACGCCCCGTACAGCAAGTTCCCGGTCGGCGCGGCCGCGCTGGTGGACGACGGGCGGCTGGTCACCGGCTGCAACGTCGAGAACGCCTCGTACGGGCTCGGGCTGTGCGCCGAGTGCGGGCTGGTGTCCGCGCTGCACGCCTCGGGCGGCGGCCGGCTGACGGCCTTCACCTGCGTCGACGGCGCGGGCGAGCTGCTGATGCCGTGCGGGCGCTGCCGCCAGCTGCTGTACGAGCACGGCGGACCGGAGCTGCTGATCGAGCTCCCCTCGGGCGTGCGCCCGATGAGCGAGGTCCTCCCCGACGCGTTCGGACCGGAGCGCCTGTAAGCCGGAGCGGCTCTAGCATCTGCATTTGTTACGCGCGTAGAGTGTCGCGAGTGGGCCGTAACCCGGTCATCTCGCGACACTCTTCGCTTTTGAACCCCCTCTTGGAGCACGCATGGACGCCATCTCCGTCATCAGGACCAAGCGCGACCGCGGAGAGCTGAGCGACGCTCAGATCGACTGGGTCATCGACGCCTACACCCGTGGCGAGGTCGCCGACGAGCAGATGTCCGCGCTCGCCATGGCCATCCTGCTGAACGGCATGAAGTCGCGCGAGATCAGCCGCTGGACCGACGCCATGATCCGCTCCGGCGTCCGGATGGACTTCTCCTCGCTGGCGCAGCCCACCAGCGACAAGCACTCCACCGGCGGCGTCGGCGACAAGATCACCCTCCCGCTGGCCCCGCTCGTCGCCGCCTGCGGCGCCGCCGTCCCGCAGCTCTCCGGCCGCGGCCTCGGCCACACCGGCGGCACCCTCGACAAGCTGGAGTCCATCCCCGGCTGGCGCGCCCTGCTCTCCAACGAGGAGATGCTCGACGTGCTGCGCGGCACCGGCGCCGTCATCTGCGCCGCCGGCGACGGCCTGGCGCCCGCCGACAAGAAGCTCTACGCGCTGCGCGACGTCACCGGCACCGTCGAGGCCATCCCGCTGATCGCCTCCTCCATCATGTCCAAGAAGATCGCCGAGGGCACCGGCGCGCTGGTCCTGGACGTCAAGGTCGGCTCCGGCGCCTTCATGAAGAACCTGGACGACGCCCGCGAGCTGGCCCGCACCATGGTCGGCCTCGGCACCACCGCCGGCGTCAACACCGTCGCCCTGCTCACCGACATGTCCACCCCGCTCGGCCTCACCGCCGGCAACGCGCTGGAGGTCCGCGAGTCGGTCGAGGTGCTGGCCGGCGGCGGCCCGGCCGACGTCGTCGAGCTCACCCTCGCCCTCGCCCGCGAGATGCTCGCCGCGGCCGGCGTGCACGGCAAGGACCCGGCCGACGCGCTGCGCGACGGCTCCGCGATGGACCACTGGCGCCGCATGATCGCCGCCCAGGGCGGCGACGTCGACGCCCCGCTCCCGGTCGCCCGCGAGCAGCACGTCATCCCCGCGCCCGCCTCCGGCGTGCTCACCACCCTCGACGCCTACGCCGTCGGCGTCTGCGCCTGGCGCCTCGGCGCCGGCCGCGCCCGCAAGGAGGACCCGGTGCAGGCCGGCGCCGGCGTCGAGATGCACGCCAAGCCCGGTGACACCGTGGTGGCCGGTCAGCCCCTGCTGACCCTGCACACCGACACCCCGGAGCGCTTCGCCTACGCCGTCGAGGCCCTGGAGGGCGGCATCGAGGTCTCCCCGGCCGGCACCGCGTTCACCCCGAACCCGATCGTGCTGGACCGCATCGCGTAGTCATGCGATTACTTCCTGTGCGGCAGCGTGCTCTACGCTGCCGCACATGGGAGTCGACCGCTTCTCCATCGAGATCGAACCCGAAGTCCGGACGTGGCTCGCCGCGCTTCCGCCGCTGCACTATTGCAGGACCGAGCGCGCCGTCGACCTTCTGGCCGATCGTCCGACGACGCTCGGCGAGCCGTACTCGCGCCACCTGGACGGGTTGGTGCGCGAGCTTCGCTTCGATCTGGGGGGCGCGGCCACGAGGATCACCTACTGGCTCGCGCCCGGGCGACGGATCATTCTGCTGACGGTGTTCACCAAGAGGCGGATGCGCGAGACTGCTGAGGTCACCCGGGCTCTGTGGGCTCAGAAGATCTGCGAGTCCGAACACGAACCCGCGCACGAGGAGTTCAGCCGGATCGTCTCGGAGGGAGAGCAGTAGTGAACCACTCTCAGTGGCGGACCCGCCGCACGCGCGAGCTGCTGGGCGAGCATGTCCAGGAGAGCCCGGAGAGCGCCGCGGAGCGGCTGGAGTTCCACTACTCCTGGGCGTTCGGGCAGGCGCTCTACGACCGCCGCACTGCTCTCGGCCTGTCGCAGGCGGAGGTGGCCCGTCGGGCCAACCTGACGGAGGACGAAATCGAGCGCATCGAGGGAGCCGGCACCGTGCCCACGCTTCCGCTGCTGCAGCGGTTGGCGGCCGCGCTGGAGTCCGAGCTCGACATCCACGTCACGCCCGACGTCGAGGCCGCCGTCCGCTTCCACCCGCCGGCGGCCTGACGGGCCGCTTCAGGCGGAGGTCCGCAGGACGCTGGTGTCAAGGGTTCACCGAACTGTCGCGCGCCAGGCGGATGGCGGCGAGTTCGTGACGCTTCACCGGTGACGTCGTCACGACGATCCCGCCGTCGGCGATCTCGATCTTCCCTATTCCCGGCACCTGCGGCAGCTGACGCGCGATCTCACGCAGCCGGGCGTACCCGGCGGGGTCGGTGCTCATGGTCCGGAGCGTATCCGCGGTGGCCGTCAGGCGTTCGCGACCGCTCGGCGGGCGGTGTGGGCCTGCCGGGTGCCGTGGAGGGTGACGCCGGCGGCGAGGGTCATGGCGACGAGGCCGACGACGGCGGCGCCGGTCCAGCCGGTGGCGTGGTAGGCGTCGGCGCCGACGGTGCCGCCGAGGCTGTTCCCCAGGTAGTAGGCGATCAGGTAGAGCGCGGAGGCCTGGGCGCGGCCCCGGGTGGCGGTGCGGCCGACCGCCGAGGAGGCGGTGGCGTGGCCGGCGAAGAAGCCGGCGGTGATCAGCACCAGGCCCAGCAGCGCGCAGAGCAGGGACCCGGCGAGCGAGAGCAGCAGCCCGGCGGCCGTCACGCCGATCGAGACGTAGAGCGCGCCGCGGCGGCCGAGCCGGCCGGAGAGGCGGCCGGCGGCGGCGGAGGTGCCGGTGCCGACCAGGTAGACGACGAAGATCGAGGCGGCGACGGACTCCGGCAGGTGGAACGGCGCGCCGATCAGCCGGTAGCCGACGGTGTTGTAGACCGCGCCGAACACGGCCATGAAGAGCAGTCCGAGCAGGTACAGCCGGACCAGCAGCGGGTTGCGCAGGTGCCCGCCGACGGTGCGGGCGAGGGCGCGGGCGTCCACCGGGGCCGGGGTGAAGTGGCGGGCGGCGGGGATCAGCAGCCGGAACGCGAGCACGGCGAGCAGGGCCAGTGCGGCGGAGGCGGCGAGGCCCCAGCGCCAGCCGAGGGCGGCGGCCGTCCAGCCGGAGAGCAGCCGGCCGCCCATGCCGCCGATGCTGTTGCCGGCCACGTACAGGCCCATCGCGGAGGCCAGGGCGCCGGGGTGGACCTCCTCGGCGAGGTAGGCCATCGCGGTGGCGGGCAGGCCGGCGAGGGCGGCGCCCTGGAGGACGCGCAGCACGACGAGGGTGGTGAGGTCGGGCGCGAACGGGAGGGCGAGGGCGAGGGCGGCGGCGGCGAGGGTGGAGGCCGTCATCACGGCGGTGCGGCCGTACCGGTCGGACAGGGCGCTGGCGGGGAGCAGGGCGAGGGCGAGTCCGAGGGTGGCGGCGGAGGCCGTCCAGCTGGCCTGGCCGGGGGTGAGGTCGAGGTCGGCCGAGAGGACCGGCAGCAGGCCCTGGGTGGAGTAGAGCAGGACGAAGGTCGCGATCCCGGCGGCGAACAGGGCGAGGTTGGCGCGGCGGAAGGAGCGCTGGCCGGGGCGGTGGCGGTCGTCGTGTGCGGGGGCGGTGCCGGGGGAGTCCGGGACGGCGGTGGGGGCGTCCGGCGCGGCGGTGGGGTCGGGGGCGGCGGTGGGGGCATCCGGGACGGCCACGGACGCCTTGGTATCGGCGGGCTGCATGTCGTCGACGTTAGGCGCGCGGCGCTGATGCGTCCAATGCATCAACAGGGGATCATTGATGCACTGTCGTATGAGTCGAGGTGGTGGCGGGATGGCCGGGGCGGAGCTGCCGGACGGCACGGAGGCGCGGTACCGGGCGGCGGAGCTGGGGCCTGACGAGCCGGCGGTGCTGCTGGCGCCCCGGCTGGCGCAGTTCGCCGCGGTGGCCCGGCTGGAGCACGTGACGCAGGCGGCCGCGCTGCTCGGGGTGCCGCAGCCGACGCTGTCGCGGGCGGTGGCCCGGCTGGAGGAGGAGCTGGGGGTCGGTCTGCTCGCCCGGCAGGGGCGGACGGTCCGGCTGACCAGGGCCGGCCGGCTGCTGCTGGCCTCGGTGGAGCGGGCGTTGGCGGAGGTGGAGCGCGGGGCGGAGGCCGCGCGGGCGGAGGCGGATCCGGAGGTCGGGCGGGTCGCGTTCGGGTTCCTGCACACGATGGGGGCGGACACGGTGCCGGCGCTGCTGGGCGGGTTCCGGGCGGCGCACCCGCAGGTCCGGTTCCAGCTGGTGCAGGACTACGGCGCGGCGATGCTGGAACGGCTGCGGGCCGGGGAGCTGGACCTCTGCCTGGTCGCGCCGCTCCCGGAGGACCCGGCCTTCACGGCCCGCGGGCTGGACGAGCAGCGGCTGCACCTGGTCGTCCCGGTGGACCACCGGCTGGCCGGGCGGCGGCGGATCCGGCTGGCGGAGGTGGCCGACGAGACCTTCGTCGGGCTGGAGCCGGGCTACGGGATGCGCGCGATCACGGACGGGTTCTGCGCCGAGGCCGGGTTCGTGCCGAGGCTGGCCTTCGAGGGCGAGGAGACCGAGACGCTGCGCGGGCTGGTGGCGGCCGGACTGGGGGTGGCGCTGCTGCCGCCGGCGCTGGTGCCGCGGCCGGGGGTGGTGGAGCTGGAGGTGACGGCGCCGCGCACCCGGCGGGCGATCGGGCTGGCCTGGGCGACGGGGCGGCCGCTGACCCCGCCGGCGGCGGCGTTCCGGGACTTCGTGCTGTCGCGGCGGGGCCGCCTGCTGCAGCACGACTGACCGGCGGCCGACGGGTCGCCGGCGGGTCTCCGGCCGGGTCTCAGGTCAGGGGGGGGCTGGCCCGGAGGTGTCGGGCTGGCCCGTGCGGTGGAATTCCGGGTGGACTTTCGCCGAACCGGCCGTGTTGGCGGTGGTGGGTCTACGCGCGTAGGGGCTATATTTCCGCAATGGAGAAGCAGATCCCTGTCACCGCCGCGGGCACCGGCCCGCGCATCCCCACCCCCGACCAGATCCGCCGCGCGCCGAAGGTGCTGCTGCACGACCACCTCGACGGCGGGCTGCGCCCGGAGACGGTCGTCGAGCTGGCCGCCGCGGTCGGCTACGAAGGACTCCCCACCACCGACCCCAAGGAGCTCGGCGAGTGGTTCCGCGAGGCGGCCGACTCCGGCTCGCTGGTCCGCTACCTGGAGACCTTCGCGCACACCTGCGCCGTGATGCAGACCCGTGAGGCCCTGATCAAGGTCGCCGCCGACTGCGCCGAGGACCTGGCCGCCGACGGCGTCGTCTACGCCGAGGTCCGCTACGCCCCCGAGCAGCACCTGGAGGCCGGCCTCTCCCTGGACGAGGTCGTCGAGGCCGTCAACGAGGGCTTCCGGCTCGGCGAGGCCAACGCCCGCGCAGCCGGCCACCGGATCCGCGTCGGCACCCTGCTGACCGCGATGCGGCACGCCGCCCGCTCCACCGAGATCGCCGAGCTGGCCAACCGCCACCGCGACCAGGGCGTCGTCGGCTTCGACATCGCCGGCGCCGAGGCGGGCCACCCGCCGACCCGCCACCAGGCCGCCTTCGACTACCTCAAGGGCGAGAACAACCACTTCACCATCCACGCGGGCGAGGCCTTCGGCCTGCCGTCGATCTGGGAGGCCCTGCAGTGCTGCGGCGCCGACCGGCTCGGCCACGGCGTGCGGATCGTCGACGACATCACGGTGGGCGAGGACGGCAGCGTCCAGCTCGGCCGGCTGGCCGCGTACGTGCGCGACAAGCGCATCCCGCTGGAGATGTGCCCCACCTCCAACCTGCAGACCGCGGCCGCGACCTCGTACGCCGAGCACCCGATCGGTCTGCTCAGCCGGCTGAAGTTCCGGGTCACCGTGAACACCGACAACCGCCTGATGAGCGGCACCAGCATGAGCCGGGAGTTCGGCCACCTGGTCGAGGCCTTCGGCTACACGCTGGGGGACATGGAGTGGTTCACGGTGAACGCGATGAAGTCGGCGTTCCTGCCGTTCGACGAGCGCCTGGCGATGATCAACGACGTGATCAAGCCGGGGTACGCCGAGCTCAAGGCCGAGTGGCTGTTCAGCGCCGGCGTCGCCGGCTGAACGGTCCGGACGGACCCGGTCGTCGGGTGAACACCAGTGCTTCGAACGGGAGTTGGTGTTCATCCGACGACTCACTCGGCTGAGTGAACGCCCTTTGGTCCTGACGCGACCCGCTCACTACGGTGTGCCAGTCATTGCTGACGAGCCGTGGTGGCGGTCGCCCTCCGGCGATCGTGCGCGCCGTCGGCCACCGACGAGGACCCAAGGGGTAGAACCATGAAGCAGGCTCTGAAGGCCGCCGGCACCGCGGCGCTCGGCATCGCGATCGCGGCGGTGGGCGCCGGCACCGCGTCCGCCGACGCACCCGCGCCCGGCGGTGTCGGGCTGCCCACCAGCACCCTGACGAACCCCGCGGTGACCGGCGCGGTCGCCGACACGGCGTCCAAGCTGCCCGGCGGCGACAAGGTCACCGGCACGCTCGGCACCCTCGCCCCGACCGCGGGCCAGGCCGCCCCGGCCGCCGAGGCGCCCGTCGCGGGCGTGACCAACCGCGGCGCGGTCCCGACCATCCCGGGCGTCGACAAGACCCCCATCGGCGGGCTGACCAACACCCTGCCGCTGCCGGGCCTGACCGGCTGACCGAACCGCCGGTACGGCGACGGGCCGCCCGCCCCGGTGATCCCGGGGCGGGCGGCCCGTCGCCGTCCGGGGCCGCCGGCGCGGCTCCCGGGGGTCACGGTCCCGGTTTCACGGGTTCCGTGCGTCGCGGCCCCGGTGTCACGGCTCCTGGGGGAGCAGGATCCAGAGGGCCAGGTAGACCAGGCACTGCAGCCCCGGCAGGATGATCGAGATCAGGAAGATCAGCCGGACGGTCCACGGCGTCACGCCGAAGCGCTCGGCGATCCCGGCGCAGACGCCGGCGATGACGCGGTTGTGGCGGGGGCGGGCGAGGCGGGCGCTCATGGTGTGCTCCGTGAGGTGGCGTCCGGTCCGGGCGGTCCGGCGGGCGTACTCCAACTCTCCTTGCCCGCAGGCCCGATCGCGTCCACCTGGCAGTCGATTCGGTACCCCGCCGGATCACCGGGGAGGCGTAGCCGGACATCGGGGTTCAGCTCAGGGTCCACCCGGAGGGGGGTGGCCGGGTCGGGTGGCGGTGGGCGTGGGACGTCGGTCCGGCCGACTTCCCGTGCGCCGGGAGGGCGGGGTCGGCGCCCGCCGGGGTCGGGTGACAAGGGTGCAATCGGAGAGCGGGTGGAGCAGGACGTCGGACGGGCCGACTTTCCGCGCTGAGCTCGCACCCGCCCTGCGGGGGTCACGGGGTGGGCGGTCCGGGGGCCGGTCCGGGAGCGGGGTTGAGGCGGGTGGCGGGCCAGGCCGTGTTGCGGCCGGCGGCCTCGCGGTAGGCGATCCGCTGGACGGCCGTGAGCAGGCGGTAGAGGTCGAGGGCGACGACGGAGTGGTCCGCCTCGAATCCGAGGCGGTGCACGAAGGCTTCGAGCCGGGGCCAGTCGAAGTCGTCCGGTACGGCGGGGACGCCCGCGGTCGGGGCGTAGTCGCGGAAGGCGGCGGCGACCGCGTAGTGCGTCGCGGCGAGGGCGTTGCGGAGCGGGCACGGCTGGGGTTCGGGCATGACGGGGCCCTTCGGAGAGGGGGAGAGGCGGCCGGGGCGGCGGCCGCCCGGGGAGAGGGGGGCGGGGCGGTCAGGCGGACTCGTCCTCGTCGCCGGGCCTGGCGACGTTGAGGGCCGTGACGACGCCGAGGGCGACCGTGGCGATCGCGAGGGCGAGGAGGACGGCGAAGGCCGTGGCGATCAGGAAGCGCACGGGTCGTCGCCGGTGCGCTCGGCGTCGAGCAGGAGGGTCAGGAGGTTGAGCAGCGTGGTCACGGGCGCGGTGCCGAAGCGGACGAGCACACGGCCGTCGAGGGTGCGGTCGGTGGTGGCGGACGGCCAGACCAGGCCGAACCGGCGGCCGCGCTCGTCGAGTTCGGCGATGAGGGTCCTCGCGTGGGCCTCGGTGTAGAAGCGGACGCGCGGATCGGTCGGCTTCATCGGGCGGCGGTGGACGGGCATCAGGCGGCCTCCAGCTCGAACCAGATGGACTTGCCCCGGGTGCGGACGTCGGCGCCGAAGCGGTGGGTCAGGGAGCGGACCAACTGGAGCCCCCGGCCGGAGAGTTCGTACGGGTCGGCGGAGTCGCGCTGCTCGGGGAGGTTCGGGCTGCCGTCGCAGACCGAGACGCGAAGGCGCTTGTCGAGCAGGGCGAGGACGACCAGGGGAGCCGGGCTGCCGCCGTGCTTCCAGGCGTTCACGAAGAGCTCGTGGAGGGCGAGTTCGGCGTCGAAGATGACGTCCGGCGGCCAGCCGGAGGAGGAGAGCAGGTCGCGCAGCTCCTCGCGGGCGGCGGACCAGTCGGGGGGTTCGGGCGAGGTGAAGGCACGCACGGAGAACCTCCGGGAGAGGAGAGTGAGTTCAGGCGAAGCGTGACCGTGAGCCAGGCCGGGCGAGGCTGCTCTGCGGCGCCTGGAACGGCATTACTGACGCTCCGTCATGTGATCGGTGCAACACTGAGAGTAGGGCTATAGGTTCCACGCATGCAACACGATCGCCGAAGAGGACCCCCAGGATTGAGTAGCCTCACCCTTGTGGGTGGCGCCCGGCACTGTCGACGGAAGGATGACCCTTGGCACTCAGGACTCAAATCAGCGAGCGACAGAAGCGATTCGGAGCTGAGCTGAGGAGACTGCGTGAGGCTGCCGGGCTGGCGGTGAAGGATGCCGGCGCGGTCATCGGCATGGGCGGCCCGCAGCTCAGCCACATCGAGGCGGCCCGAACATCCATCGACCCGGCGCGATTGACGACGCTGCTCGCCGCCTATGGGTGCACGGATGAGACCTACATGGCCGTCCTGCACGAGCTCGGCTCCAGCGATGGCAAGGGCTGGTGGACGGAGTTCAAGGGGAAGGTCCCGGCACTCGCGCTCGATCTGGCGGAGGTGGAGGATCGGGCGGTCTCAGTGACCAGCTACGACAGCCTATACATTCCCGGGGTCTTCCAGCTGCCCGAGTATGCGGCAGCCATCTACGGGGACGTGACCCGGTGGGACCTCAAGACCGCCGTCAGGTTTCGTGTCGAGCGGCAGCGAATCCTGACCGATGGCAAGAGTCGGCAGTTCCACTTCGTCATCCATGAGGCCGCTCTGCGAATTCGGTTCGCTGGCGAAGACGTCATGAGGGCTCAGCTGCTGCATCTGCTCGACATTGCAGAACTGCCCAACGTCACGATTCAGATCCTGCCGTTCACCGCGCCCAAGCATGCACCCCTGGCGGCTTCGTTCCTGAGCTGCGACCCTGGTTGCGCAGCTCTTTCGACAGTCATCCTGGACGGTCCCAGGCGTGCTGAGCACCTCGGCGATCAGGACGACATTGCGGCCTACCGTCGGAAGTTTCAGCAGCTGAGCGATGTTGCACTGCCTGCCATCAATGCCAGTGGATCTCTGCGTGACCTATCCGTCCGCGGCTCCTGGGGGCTTGTGCAGTACCTTCTGTTCCAGCTTCAGACGTGAAAGGCGCCGTGATGTCCGAGATCCGTTGGCAGAAGTCGTCCTACAGCGAAGGCGAAGGATCCAACAACTGCCTCGAAGTCGCCTCCGGCACCGGAGGCCTGCGCCATCTCCGTGAGTCGGATGACCCGGGCATCGTGATCACGACCGATGCCGCCAAGCTCCGGGCCCTCGTCCTCGGGGTCAAGGCCGGCGAGTTCGACCACCTGATCTAACTCGCTTGCGGGGCCCGCATCCCCGACCTAGCCTCCTCTCCAACGCTTCGAGGGAGCCGAGTACCTCCGGGAACCGTGAGCCGAGAGAGCCGCCGATCGCTGTGAAGGCGGCCTCACGCCCCGGAGGAAAGACACTCCTGAGCGCGGGGAGGAAATGCCTCGCCGGCCGGCCCCCGTCACCGGGCCACGACGAGGCCGCCGCCCCCGCGGCGGCGGCGAAAGTGCGGTGGCACCGCGAGTCCCCTTCTCGCCCGCACTCCCAAGGGATCACCACGACGCCCCGTGGAGGGCCGCGATGATCCACCCGACGACCGCCCGTGTCCTGGCCGCCGAACTACCCGGCCACGTCGGCGAGACCGTTGAACTCTCCGGCTGGCTGCACCGCCGCCGGGCCCTGAAGTCCGTCACCTTCCTCGTCCTCCGGGACCGCTCCGGCCTGGCCCAGGTGGTCGCCCCGGCCGCCGCCGCGAACCTGCCGGAGGAGACCGTGCTGCGGATCCGCGGCACGGTCACGGCCAACCCCCAGGCGCCGAACGGCGTCGAGCTGACCTCCCCGGCGGTCGAGGTGCTCTCCAGCCTCGCCGAGGCGCCGCCGTTCAGCCTCTTCCGGCCCACCGTGGAGGCCGCGCTGCCGGTCGTCCTGGACGGTGCGCCGGTCACCCTGCGCCACCCCCGGCTGTCCGCGCCGCACCGGATCTCGGCGGCGTCCGTCGCCGGGTTCCGCGCCACCCTCGACGGCCTGGGCTTCACCGAGATCCACACGCCCAAGGTGGTGTCCTCGGCCACCGAGTCCGGCGCGGAGGTCTTCGCACTCGACTGGTTCGGCCGCCCCGCCTACCTGGCGCAGTCGCCGCAGTTCTTCAAGCAGGCGATGGTCGGGGTGTTCGAGCGGGTCTACGAGACCGGGCCGGTGTTCCGGGCCGAACCGCACGACACCGCCCGCCACTTGGCGCAGTACACCAGCCTCGACGCGGAGCTCGGCTTCATCGCCGACCACCGGGAGGTGATGGCGGTGCTGCGCGAGGTGCTGGCCGGGATGGTCGCCTCCGTCGCCGCCCGGGCCGCCTCCTCCGTCGAGCTGCTGGAGGTGCGCCTGCCCGAGGTGCCGGCGGAGATCCCGCAGCTGCACTTCGCCGAGGCGATGCGGATGCTGGGCGTCGACGAGCCGGACCTCTCCCCGGCGCACGAGCGGTGGCTGAGCGCGTGGGCGCTGCGCGAGCACGGCAGCGAGTTCCTGTTCGTGGTCGGCTACCCGATGCGCAAGCGGCCGTTCTACACCCACCCCGAGCCGGGCCGCCCGGAGTACTCCAACAGCTTCGACCTGCTCTTCCGGGGGCTCGAACTGGTCACCGGCGGGCAGCGGCTGCACCGGCACGAGGACTACCTGGCGGCGCTGGCGGCGCGGGGCGAGCCGGTCGGACCGTACGCGGGCTACCTGCGGTCCTTCGCGCACGGCATGCCGCCGCACGGCGGGTTCGCGCTCGGCCTGGAGCGCTGGACGGCCCGGCTCACCGGGGCGGACAACGTCCGCCGCACCGCGCTCTTCCCGCGCGACGTGCACCGCCTGACACCCTGACGCCCGCGCGCCCCGACACCCCGACACCCTGACGGCACCGGTCGGGCCACCGGCTCGACCGGTGCCCCCCACCGGGCCGAGCGCGGGCGGAAACACTGTTCCCCCACCCGACACCGGCCGGCCGAAACCCTGTGGCGGAGTGGTCGGACCACCCCGATATGATTCCGCCGACGCTGGTGGTTGGGGGGGCAGGACCGGCGGCGCCTTCACGGCGTGGAAACGGCCCCTCCCTTCCTGTGATTTCACACGCTTGTCGGGATCAGCCCGAATTCCTCCGTGAGGTTCCATTGCGCAACCAGCCCCGCAGACTCCTCGCCGCCGCCGCCGCTGCCACCCTGGTCTCCGGTCTGGCGCTGGCCTCCGCACCCGCCGCGTCCGCGGCGCCCGTCGCCACCGCGACCCCCACGGCCGACCCGGGCCCGCACGGCAAGGCCTCCCCGGTCCAGGTCACGGTGAACGGCTTCCCCGAGACCGTCCGGACCGGGACCGCCGTCGAGTTCACCGCCACTCTCAGGAACACCGCCGACCACGCGGTCGACGCCGAGACCGCCGTCAGCTTCTCCGGCGTCGACGGCGGCCTCCAGCAGTCCCAGCTCAAGCTGGAGTTCCAGCGCCCCGGCGGATCGTCGTGGCAGGACGCCCGGCCGACCGGCGGCCAGGTCCCCGGCGCCTCGTGGGAGCTGGACGGCACCGCCGCGCCGCTGCACCTCGCGGCCGGCGCCTCGGCCGACTACCGGCTGCGGCTCACCCTCGGCGCCGACGCCCACCCGGGCCGTGCCGCGGGCGGCCTCGGCGCGAAGGTGACCGACCCGACCCTGCCGGTGGACCAGCGCACCACCTTCGCCAACGGCGGCACCCCCAACTTCACCGTGGTGGACGCCAACCCGACCACGCGGCCGACCCCGGCCGGGCTGGCCGACCTCGCCGTCGAGGGCGTGCCGGCCACCTTCACCGCGGGCGGCCCGGCCAAGCCGTTCCGGCTGGTCCTCGCCAACCGCACCGGCAAGGACCTGCGGGTGCTCCCGTGGATCGTGCTGCAGGGGCAGAACGTCGTCAGGGCCTCCTCGGTCCGGCTGGAGTTCCAGACCCAGGACGGCCGGTGGCTGCCCGGCACGCCCGAGGAGTGGGAGATCCCCGGCACCCAGCTGGCCGTGTGGCTGCGGACCGGGAACCAGGACGCCGACGCCGTCACCGTCCCCAAGGGCGAGACCCGGACGGTCAACGTCCGGCTGGCCTTCACCCGGGACACCCCGGCCGGCGCCGAGTCGGTCACGGTCAACGGCGGCAGCCTGCCCGGCCCCGGCGAGACCCAGAACGGGACCACCAGCCCCCGGATCGACTTCGCGATCGAGGCTCCGGCGGGCGGCACCGGGACTCCGGCCCCCGCCACCAGCCCCGCCGGCGCGGCGCCCGCCCCGACCCTGCCGGCCGTCCCGCCGAGCGTCCCGGCCGCCCAGGCCGCCGTGCCGGTCCTGCCGGTGGCCCAGGCCACCACCGCGGTGCCCAGCCCGGTCGCCGACGACGCGCCGCGGGTCGTCGCCGCGGCCCCGGCCGCGCCCGCCCCGATCGTGGCGACGGACGACCGGCTGGCCTCCACCGGTGGCGGCCCCTCCTCCGCCCCGATGGCCATCACCGGTGCCACCGCGATCGTCCTCGGCCTGGGCACCCTGGTGGCACACCGCCGCAAGGGTGCGCACCGCGCGGGGAAGTGACCCGGAACGGCCGAAGGCCCGTCGGCCACCGCTGATCAGCGGTGGCCGACGGGCCTTCGGCGTCCGGGCGGCGGATCAGCCGGCCGGGTGCGGCGGCTGCGCCGGGGGCGCGGGCTGCGCGTACGGGTTGTCCGCCACCGGCTGGGCCGACGGGGCGTACGCCGCGGCCTGCGGAGCCGGTGCGCCCGGCTGCGGGGCGTACGGCGCGGCGGCCTGCGGCGGGACGCCCTGGCCGGGCTGCGGGGCGTACGCCGGCTGCGGGGCGTTCGGGTTGTACGGCGCCTGCGCGGGCGCGTTCGGGTCGAAGCCGGCCGGCGGGCCGTACGGCGCGCCCGGCGGGACGGGCTGCTGGGCCTTGGCGTTGCCGCGCTCGACGATGGCCTTCACCGAGTGGACGATCAGGGCGATCGGCAGGATGAACGCCTTGAAGAAGATCTCGTACCGGCCGCCCTCGAAGACGAACGCGAGGTAGTAGGCGTACCCCAGGAATCCGAGACCGACGAGGACGTTGAGGATCCGCCAGCCGATTTTCAGGCCGCCGCCGAGGTTGAGCGCTCCGAGGACCAGCATGGCGACGCCGCTGAAGGCCAGCGCGACGACGTACCAGGAGAAAAGCGGCTCGGCGCTGAAGTCGAGGTTGTTCAAGAAGGATTCCCGGGGAAGCGGAGAAAACGGCGGAGCCGTTGGGGACGACAGCGCACAGTACTGGAGGCGGCCGACATCCGTCGCCGTGTTTTCGTCACGGAGTAGTTGCGCTGCTCCGGAACGGCAATTGACGAGGTGGGAAATGACTGCGTATGAGGTGCTGCGGGTCTTTTGCGGTCCCGACGGCGGGTACGGCAACGAGCTCGGCGTGGTGCGGGACGGCGCCGCGCTGCCGGGCCGGGCGGAGCGGCAGGCGTTCGCGCGGCAGCTCGGCTTCAGCGAGACGGTGTTCGTCGACGACCCGGAGCGCGGGGAGGTCGACATCTACACCCCGACCCTGCGCCTGCCGTTCGCCGGCCACCCCTGCGTGGGCGCCGCCTGGCTGCTCGGCGCGGACCGGCTGGTCACCCCGGCCGGGGAGGTCGCGGCCCGGCACGACGGCGGGCTGACCAGGATCGCGGCGCGCCCCGAGTGGGCCCCGCCGCGGACCCTGCGCCGGTACCGCTCGGCGGCCGAGGTGGAGGCGCTGGAGGTGCCGCCGCCGGGGGAGTGGATCTACGCCTGGGCCTGGCAGGACGAGGCGGCCGGCACCGTCCGTGCGAGGGCCTTCCCCGGGCGGGACGACGGGATCGACGAGGACGAGGCGACCGGCGCCGCGGCCCTGCTGCTCACCGCGCGCCTCGGGCGGGCGCTGACCGTCACCCAGGGCCGGGGTTCGCAGCTGCTGACCGGCCCGCGTCCGGACGGCCTGGTCGAGGTCGGCGGTCGGGTCTGCCGGGTGGCGGCGGGCGGGGCTCAGCGGGCCGGCGGGGTCGGCTCGGCGTAGGCGCGGGGCCGGGCCCGCACCGGGGCGACGGGGGCGGTGACGGCGGGCACCGGCGGGCCGACCAGGGTGGTCACCTGGGGTGCGCGCACCCGCGGCCGCCGCTCGCGCAGCAGCCGCCGCAGACCGGGGGCGAGCGCCAGGTGGGTGGCGGCCACGCCGATCACGGCGAACAGTATGTGGTCGACGTTGAGGACGTGCCCGGGCGTCCAGGAGGAGAGGAACTCCAGGCCGGTCGCCAGCAGGGCGGAGACGCCGGTGGTGCGCAGGAAGGACGGCAGCCAGGGGGCCCGCAGCCGGCCGCCGGCCAGCGGCAGCAGCACGCCGAGCGGGGCCAGCAGGACGAACTCGCCGGCCACCTGCCAGGCGGTGGAGGAGCGCAACGAGGCCAGCGGCGTCAGGTTGGCGTCGTACACCCAGGCCACCGGGAGCGGCCGCAGCACCACCAGCCAGAGCACCAGCGCCAGGTGGCAGGCCAGGCCCGCCAGACCCGCCGAGCGGAGGGATCGGTGGACGGCCGCCGCCGGCCGGGTCTCGGTCCGCGCGCCGGAACGCTGGTCGCGTGTCCTGGTGCCATCTCGCTGCACGGGGGGAAGGACGTGGACCGGTGGCGCGGTGGTTCCACCCCGGGCGTGAACATTCCAGGACGCGCCCCCGGCGCCCGGAACAGCTCCCGGAACCGAGCCCGGACCGCTCCCGGAACCGAGCCCGGACCGCGCCCGGCGCGGTCCCCGGACCCGCCCTAACGGCAGGGCGCGGCCGTCGGGACGGCGCTGAACACGTTGTCCGGCGGCGGGCTTCCCGGGGTCACCACCACCGGCGACGGGCTCGGGGAGGCACCGGACTTGGCCGCGCCGCGCGCCGCGGTCGGGGTGGGCGAGGCGGGGGACGGCGTGGCCAGGGCGGTGGGTACGTGCGGGGTCGCGGTCGGGCAGGCCGTCCGGCTGGCCGGGGCGCCCGCGTCCACCGGGACGGCGGTCGGCCGGATGCCGCAGCCGGTGGCCAATGCGAGCAGGAGGAGGGCGCCGCAGGCGCGGCGCAGCGTGGTGCCGGTCGGGGAGGTGCCGGTCGGGGTGCTGCCGGTCGGGGAGGTGGGGGAGGTCACGAGGCGTCCTTGTTCTGGGCTGCGTCGCCGACGGGGCCGTCGACGGCGCCGTCCGCGGACGGCGGAGGCGGCGGAGCCAGCGGCAGCGTCAGCGTGAACACCGCCCCGACCTCCCCGTTCGCCGCGGTGATCGTCCCCCCGTGTATCTGCGCGTTGGCCATCGCGATCGACAGCCCCAGGCCACTGCCCTCCGAGCGGGCCCGTCCCCGGTCCGCCTTGTAGAACCGGTCGAAGACGTGCGGCAGCACGTCCTCCGGGATGCCCGGGCCGCTGTCGGAGACCTCGACCCGGACGGAGCCGCCGCTCTCGCGGACCTTGACCCGCACCGGCGAGCCGCCGTGCTTGAGGGCGTTGCCGATCAGGTTGGCGAAGACCACGTCGAGCCGGCGCGGGTCGACCACGGCCAGGATGCCGCGCGGGGCGTCCAGTTCGACGGCGTCGTACCAGGCCCGGCCGTCGATGCAGGACATGATGAGGTCGGCGATGTCCACCTCGTCGGCGACCAGCCTGGCGGTGCCCGCGTCGAAGCGGGTCACCTCCATCAGGTTCTCGACCAGGTCGGACAGCCGGCGGGTCTCGCTCACCACGAGCCGGACGGCCGGCTCGATCATCGGGTCCAGCGACTCGGCCTCGTCCTCCAGGATGTCGGTGACGGCGGTCATCGCGGTGAGCGGGGTGCGCAGCTCGTGCGACATGTCGGCGACGAACCGCCGGCTCTGCGCCTCGCGCGCGCTCAGCTCCTCGACCTGCTCGTGCAGCGACTCCGCGGCCCGGTTGAACGTCCGCGCCAGGTCGGCGAGTTCGTCGGAGCCCTCGACCTCCAGCCGGGTGTCCAGGTGGCCCTCGCCGAGCCGCCGGGCGGCGTCCCCGAGCCGCTTGACCGGCCGCAGCACGGTGGACGAGGCGGCCTGGGCGAGCAGCGCCGAGCCGATCAGCGCCAGCAGGGTGGCGATGGCCAGGGACCAGCCCAGCGTGTTGAGGTCGGCCCGCTCGTTCTCCAACGACTTGAACATGTACGCCGTCGGGCCGGTCGGCACCACCTTGGTGCCGCCGATCACGAACGGCCGGCCGTCCAGGTTCTGCCGCTGCCAGTACAGGTGGTACGGGTACGGGTTGGTGTCGGTGATCTCGCGGGGCTTGGCGACGGTGGACTGCAGCGGGGTCGGGACGTCGGCCAGCGTGAAGCGCCCCGGGTCGGAGGAGGCGCTGCACTCCGGGTGCGCCGGATCGACCACCACGACGTCGTAACTCAGCCCGGAGCTGGCGACGCTGGTCGCGAGCGAGACGAGGTCCGGGCAGCTCGCGTTCAGCGGCAGCTCGGAGACGTTGCGGCTGAGCGAGACGCGGAAGTCGTTGAGCGCGGTGTCCTGGGCGCGCTTGAGCACCGCGTCGCGGTTCAGCCAGTAGGCGATGCCGGAGGCCGACACGGCGGCGAGCAGCGCGACCGCGGCGAACACCGCGATCAGCCGCACCCGCAGGGAGCGCAGCCGGCGCCACCGGCCGGTGGCGAAGCGCCGGGTCGTCGTCTGTTGGTCAGTCACGGGAGCCTGTCGTCGTACGGGAGTTCATGCCGGGGTGGTGCGGGGGAGGGCGCGGGAGGCCGCACCGGGCGCTCAGGCCGGCGGGTCGAGCCGGTAGCCCACCCCGCGCACGGTGCGGATCAACGTCGGCGCGGACGGCACGTCCTCGACCTTCGCCCGGAGCCGCTGGACGCAGGCGTCCACCAGCCGGGAGTCGCCCAGGTAGTCGTGCTCCCAGACCAGCCGCAGCAGCTGCTGGCGGGAGAGCGCCTGGCCGGGCCGGCGGCTGAGTTCCAGCAGCAGGCGCAGTTCGGTCGGGGTGAGCTGGAGGTCCTGGCCGTCCTTGGTGACGGTCATCGCCGCGCGGTCGATCACCACGGTGCCGTACGCGGAGGAGTCGGAACTCTCCCGCTCACCGCGGCGCAGCACCGCCCGGATCCGGGCGTCCAGCACCCGCGGCTGCACCGGCTTGACCACGTAGTCGTCCGCGCCGGACTCCAGGCCGACCACCACGTCGATGTCGTCCGAGCGTGCGGTCAGCAGGATGATCGGCAGCTGGTCGGTGCGCCGGATCCGGCGGCAGACCTCGAAGCCGTCGATCCCGGGCAGCATCACGTCCAGCACGATCAGGTCGGGCCGCTGCTCCTTGAAGAGCCTCAGACCGTCCTCGCCGGAGGCGGCGGTGGCCACGCGGTGGCCCTGGCGGGTGAGGGCGAGTTCGAGGCCGGTCCGGATGGCGTCGTCGTCCTCGATCAGTAGGAGGAAAGGCACGGCCCCATTTTGGCCCACCGGAAGCGTCGAATCACCCCCCGGACGGGCCCCCGGGCACCCGGGAACCGGAACCACCGCCACCGGCGTCCGGTACGGAGGGAGGCGGACCGGGACGAAAGGCCCGCCCCTGTGACACCCCTGTGACAGTCGGCGGACAGCGCCATCACAACCGCCGGGCAGGATTTTCCATGTCGCCGCAGGACAGCGGGCCAACCCGGCCGGCTGGAAGGCGGCAACAGGAACCGCTCGTACCGACCCAGGGGGCGCACCATGAACGCCATGCTTCAGACCCGGACCAACCCGGCTGTCCGCACCGCGCGTTCGTCAGTGTCCACCCACCGGACCCGGTACGAGGTCAGGACCGACGAGAACTCCGGTGCCGTGACCGTACGGGGGTGCGCGCACAGCACCGGTGGAAACCCTGTCGCCCGCCGGGTGAGCGGCGGCGGCAGGACGGGGGAGCTGTACGGGATCGGCCGGGTGGGGAACGCGGCCGACTCCGCCAACACCCTCACGCTGCGGGGGATCCTCCCCGTCCGCGTCGAGGGCAAGGACGCCCTGGGGGGTACCGGGGGGAACCGGGGTACCGGGGGGAACGGCCTGCGGACGGTCGGCTCGGGGGAGTCGGCCGGACGCGCGGCCGCCGGTGCGACGCTGCTGCGGCTGAACCCCGCACCGGCCCGCGCCGACGAGGCGGGACAGGGAGACGCGCAGGGGGAGCACCCGGCCGTCGCGGAGGACCACATCACGGAGTTCACCGCGTACGTGCGCGAGCGCCGCGCCTCCCTGTACGCCACGGCGTACCACCTGACCGGTGACCGCTACGAGGCCGAGGACCTGCTGCAGAGCGCGCTCTTCAGCACCTACCGGGCCTGGGGCCGGATCACCGACAAGGCCGCGGTCGGGGGCTACCTCCGCCGCACCATGACCAACCTGCACATCTCCGCCTGGCGGCGCCGCAAGGTCAACGAGTACCCGACCGAGGAGCTGCCGGAGACGGCCGGCGACACCGACGCGATGGGCGGCACCGAGCTGCGCACCGTGCTCTGGCAGGCGCTGGCGAAGCTGCCGGAGAACCAGCGGACCATGCTGGTGCTGCGGTACTACGAGGGCAAGACCGACCCGGAGATCGCCGACGTGCTGGCGATCAGCGTCGGCACGGTCAAGAGCAGCATCTGGCGCGCGCTGCGCCGCCTGCGCGAGGACGAGCACCTGAACAAGTCGGGCGACACCGTCCGGGCGTTCGGCGAGCTGGTCGCCTGACGCGGGGCGCGCGAGGAGAGGGACTCCCGTCGGGGGACGGGTAGCGGACGGTCGAGGTGCGTGAACGCCGGCTCGGGGGAGCGGTGACCACGCGGCCCGGGCCGTCCGGGGAAGGCGACGGGCCCGGTGCGGGGGAGACGCACCGGGCCCGTCGTTCTGCTGTTCGCGTTGCCGGGCCGCCGGCCCGTTCCGCTGCCCGGGCCGCCGGGCGGCGGGCCCGCCCGGGTGTTCAGACGGCGGACAGCTCCCGCCGCCCCGCGGCCGCGCGGATCCGGCGTTCGGCCTCCGGGCCCGCGCACGGGTAGGAGCCGAGGGTGACCTGCCGTCCGACGATGGACCGCTCGGCGCGCATCAGCCGCCAGCCGCGGCGCACCAGCACCGGCAGCGACTTGCGGCCCTCCCGGACGTCCCGGCGAAGCCGGCGCCAGGCCGTGGTGAGCGCGCCGTTGCGCAGGCACAGGGCGTCCCCGAGGAGCCCCTCAGCGGCGCACTCGGCGGTGATCTCGGCGGCGAAGATGCCCTCGGCGATGAACGCGGGGGCACCGGCGAGGTCCAGGGGGCGGGTGCCGATCCGGCCGTTGTCCGGGATCGAGTACACCGGGACGTCGACCCGGCCGGTCTCGTGGAGGCTGCGGATCGCGGCGACGGCCTGGTCGCGGTGCCAGGCGAGCGGGGAGTCCCAGTCGACCGCGCCGTCCGGCAGCAGCGGCAGGGTGGGGTCGTCCCCGTCCTTGTAGAAGTCGTCAAGCTGGAGCACCGGCAGTCCGCTGCGCTCGGCGAGCGAGGACTTCCCGGAACCGGAGGGACCGGACAACAGGACGACCCGGGCGCGGGTCATCGGCACAGGGTTCAGCGGGGCGTCACTCACGGGACACCAGTCTGACGCATCGGGGCCCGATGCCGAAACCGGTCGGGTCACACCTTCTGTTGCGGCTGCTGCGAGTTCGGGTCGGCGAGGGCGGCGTGGACCACCGGCAGGTAGCGGCTGTCGACCTGGAGGAAGACCGGGGCGCCGTCGCCGGGCGGCCGGTAGGCGGTGGCGGCCCAGTCCTGGTCGTGCCACACGTCGGGCTCGGGGTCGTGGAAGGTGCCGCCGGCGGGGAGCTCGATCCGGCCCGGGCGGGTGTCGAAGGTCACGGTGGCGGCCCCGGGCGTGATGCGCAGCCGGCCGTTGACGTAGGCGGGCCGCCAGCCGGGGCGGTCGGACCGCGCCGAGCAGGGCACCCGTACCGTCCGGCCGGCGGCCAGCCGGCGCCGGGTGCGGGCCACGTGCAGGCGGCGGACGAAACCGTCCGCGAACAGCGCCATCAGCTCGCCGACGAACTCTCCCACGGCGTCCCTCCTCGATCGTCTTCCTCCGCCACGATCCTCGCCCGGCGGCGGGCTCCCGGGGGAGCGCCGAAAGGCGGACGTCGCGGCGACGAAAGTCGACGGACCCGCGCCAGGGGGGGAGAGGCGCGGGTCCGTCCAATGACCGTCCGGGCCCTGGGGGGGAGAGGGCACGGGGGACGGCCAGCTTGTGGAGTTGTTCACCCGGTGGAGACGGGGAGGGTCAGATCCCCATCGGGTGCCAGACCGTCTTCGTCTCCAGGAAGGAGAGTAGCCGGTCCGTACCGGGCGCATTGGTCCAGTCCTGGGCGAACGGGTCCAGCTCCGGACGGACCACCCGCTTCAGGGTATCCGCGGCGGCCTCCTCCAGGGCCTTCGCCGCGCCGGGCCCGTCGGCGGCGATCGCGCCGGTGAGGTCCACCGCGTTGACGTCCTGGTGCGAGGCCAGGGTGGGCGCGATGTCCGCCGTCCGGCCCGAGATGATGTTGACCACGCCGCCCGGGACGTCCGAGGTGGCGAGCACCTCGCCCAGCGACAGGGCCGGCAGCGGGGCGTCCGCGGCGGCCGCGACCACGACCGTGTTGCCGGTGGCGATCGCCGGGGCGACCACCGACACCAGGCCGAGCAGCGAGTGCCCGTAACCGGCCTGCGGGGCGACGATCCCGACCACGCCGGTCGGCTCCGGGGTCGACAGGTTGAAGAACGGCCCGGCGACGGGGTTGGCGCCGCCCGCGATCTGGGCGACCTTGTCCGTCCAGCCCGCGTACCAGACCCAGCGGTCGATCGCGGCGTCCACCAGGGCGGCGGCCTTCTTCGGGCCGACGCCCTCGGCGAGCGCCACCTCGGCGGCGAACTGCTCGCGCCGGCCCTGCAGCATCTCGGCGACCCGGTACAGCACCTGGCCGCGGTTGTACGCGGTGGTGCCGGCCCAGCCCTTGACCGCCGCGCGGGCGGCCAGGACGGCGTCCCGGGTGTCCTTGCGGGTGCCCAGCGGGGCGTTGGCGAGCCACTCGCCCTTCGAGTCCGTCACCTCGTACACCCGCCCGCTCTCGGAGCGCGGGAACTTCCCGCCGACGTACAGCTTGTAGGTCTTGAAGACGTCAAGACGCGTCGCGACATCAGACATCGAGGTAGGCCTCCAGACCGTGGCGGCCACCCTCGCGGCCGTAGCCCGACTCCTTGTAGCCGCCGAACGGCGAGGTCGGGTCGAACTTGTTGAAGGTGTTGGCCCAGACCACGCCGGCCTTGAGCTTGTTCGCCATCCAGAGGATGCGCGAGCCCTTCTCCGTCCAGATGCCGGCGGAGAGGCCGTACGGGGTGTTGTTGGCCTTCGCGACCGCCTCCTCGGGGGTGCGGAAGGTCAGCACCGACAGGACCGGGCCGAAGATCTCCTCCTGGGCGATCCGGTGGGCCTGGCTGACGCCGGTGAACAGGGTCGGCTTGAACCAGAAGCCGGTGCCCGGCAGCTCGCAGGCCGGCGACCAGCGCTCGGCGCCCTCGGCCTCGCCGGCGTCGGTCAGCGCGGTGATCCGGGCCAGCTGCTCGGCCGAGTTGATGGCGCCGATGTCGGTGTTCTTGTCCAGCGGGTCGCCGACCCGCAGGGTCGCCATCCGGCGCTTCAGGGCGTCCAGCAGCTCGTCCTGGACCGACTCCTGGACCAGCAGGCGCGAGCCCGCGCAGCAGACGTGGCCCTGGTTGAAGAAGATGCCGTTGACGATGCCCTCGACCGCCTGGTCGAGCGGCGCGTCGTCGAAGACGATGTTGGCGGCCTTGCCGCCCAGCTCCAGCGACAGCTTCTTGCGGGTGCCGGCCAGCTGCTTGGCGATCGCCCGGCCGACCGGGGTGGAGCCGGTGAACGCGACCTTGTTGACGTCCGGGTGCGAGGTGAGCGCGGCACCGGTGCGGCCGTCGCCGGTCACGATGTTGACGACGCCCTTGGGCAGACCGGCCTGGCGGCAGATCTCGGCGAAGCGCAGGGCCGTCAGCGGCGTGGTCTCGGCCGGCTTCAGGACGACGGTGTTGCCGGTCGCCAGGGCGGGCGCGATCTTCCACGCCAGCATCAGCAGCGGGAAGTTCCACGGGATGACCTGGCCGGCCACGCCGAGCGGCTTCGGGGCCGCGCCGAAGCCGGCGAAGTCCAGCTTGTCGGCCCAGCCCGCGTAGTAGAAGAAGTGCGCGGCGACCAGCGGCAGGTCGACGTCGCGGGTCTCGCGGATCGGCTTGCCGTTGTCGATCGACTCGAGCACGGCCAGTTCGCGGCTGCGCTCCTGGATGATCCGGGCGATCCGGAACAGGTACTTGGCGCGCTCGCTGCCCGGCAGCGCCGACCAGTCGGCGAAGGCCGCGCGGGCGGCGGCGACGGCGCGGTCGACGTCCTCGTCGGTGCCCTGGGCGAACTCGGCGAGCACCTGCTCCGTCGCCGGGTTGACCGTCTTCAGGGCCTCGCTGCCGGAGGAGTCGACGAACTCGCCGCCGATGAAGTGGCCGTACGAGGTGGCGATGTCACCCGCGGCGGCGGGGGACTCGGGCGCCGGGGCGTAGGCGAAGAGGCCGCCGGCGGGCTTGGCCGCGGGCTCCTCGATGATCTTCTTCTTGGCCATGGTGATCAGTCCACCGTCACGTAGTCGGGGCCGGAGTAGCGTCCGGTGGTGAGCTTCTGGCGCTGCATCAGCAGGTCGTTGAGCAGGCTGGAGGCGCCGAAGCGGAACCAGTGCGGGGAGAGCCAGTCGTCGCCGAGGGTCTCGTTGACCATCACCAGGTACTTCATGGCGTCCTTGGTGGTCTTGATCCCACCGGCGGGCTTCACACCGACCTGGACGCCGGTCTGCGCGCGGAAGTCGCGGACCGCCTCCAGCATCAGCAGGGTGACCGGCGGGGTCGCGTTGACGGCGACCTTGCCGGTGGAGGTCTTGATGAAGTCGGCGCCGGCCAGCATCGCCAGCCAGGAGACGCGCCGCACGTTGTCGTAGGTCTGCAGCTCGCCGGTCTCGAAGATCACCTTGAGGTGGGCGTAGCTGCCGTCGGCGCGCTTGCACGCCTCCTTGACGGCGACGATCTCGTTGAAGACGTCGAGGTAGCGGCCGGAGAGGAAGGCGCCGCGGTCGATCACCATGTCGATCTCGTCGGCGCCCGCGGCGACCGCGTCGGCGGTGTCGGCGAGCTTCACCGGGAGGGCGGCGCGGCCGGCGGGGAAGGCGGTGGCCACCGAGGCGACCTGGATGTCGGTGCCCCGGAGGGCGTCCTTGGCGGTGGCGACCATGTCCGGGTAGACACAGATGGCGGCCACGCGGGGGGTGGTCGGGTCGGTCGGGTCGGGGGTCCTGCCCTTGGCGCACAGAGCGCGCACCTTGCCGACCGTGTCCGCGCCTTCCAGCGTGGTCAGGTCGATCATCGAGATCGCGAGGTCGATGGCGTACGCCTTCGCCGTGGTCTTGATCGAGCGGGTACCGAGGGTGGCGGCACGCGCCTCCAGGCCGACCTGGTCGACGCCGGGCAGGCCGTGCAGGAAGCGGCGGAGCGAGGCCTCGGACGCCGCAACGTCCTGAAGGCCGCTGCCCGCAACGCCGGGGGCATTGGCTGCAACAGTGGACATAGTCACCAGACCAGCATATCTACGCGCGTAGCCGACCGCTAGGGGGCACACCTTTCGTGGCCGGACCGAGACCTCACCGTGGGGGGCATGGGGCAGAATCGACGGCATGACCGATTCCGACGGCAAGCCCCACCAGGGCTCGGCCGCCCCCGACGGGGAGACCGTGTACGCGGACCGCGTGTACCGCTCAGTCCCCGGTGTGATCTCCGGCGTGCTGCTGCTGGGCGTGGCCGCCTGGCTGATCGGCGACGCGGCGCTGAACGGGACCGGGAAGACGCCGTACGTCTCGCTCGCCGCGGCGCTGGTCTTCGCGTTCCCGGTGGCCGCCTACACGCTGCGCCCGGCCGTGCTCGCCAACGACCGGCGACTGGTCGTGCGCAACCCGTGGCGGACGATCACCGCGCCGTGGGCCTCGGTCGACGCACTGCGCGCCGGGTACTCGGTCGAGCTGCTGGCCGAGGGCCGGAAGTTCCAGATCTGGGCGGTGCCGGTGTCGCTGCGCCAGCGCAAGCGCGCCAACCGGGCCCGGGAGAACGGCGGCGCCGAGCACGTCTCCCGGATGGGCCTGGCCTTCGGCCGCCCGGCCACCACCGGCCCCGGCGTGCAGGGCGCCCCGGACCCGACCCGGGCCTGGTCCGACCAGGTCACCAACGTCCTCCAGGAGATGGCCGAGCGCAACGCCGCCCGCCCGGAGGCCGCCGGCGGGATCAGCGTCCGCTGGTGCTGGTGGATCATCGCCCCCACCGTGGTCGGCCTGGTCGCGCTGATCGCGGTGATCGCCGCCTGACGACGACGCGCCACGAGGGGCCCGCCGACCGCTCGGCGGGCCCCTCGCGCGTTCCGGGCCGGGTGTCCCGGGAGGGCCGGGTGCGGGAGTGCCTCCCGGCCCGGGTGGGGCGGGAGGCACTCGTGCGGGGCGGGGCCGGGCGTCAGGCGGTGATGCCGGCGGCCTCGGCCAGGTCGCGCTTGATCGCGTCGAGGAGCTCGGCGGCGCGGGCGCGGGCGGTGGCGAGGTCGGCCGCGGTGGCGACCGGGAGGACGACCTCCAGGTAGCACTTGAGCTTGGGCTCGGTGCCCGAGGGGCGGACCACGATGCGCGCGGAGCGGACACCTTCGCCGGCCAGGTAGTAGCGCAGGCCGTCGGTGGGCGGCAGCTCGGCGGATCCCGCGCTGAGGTCGTCGGCGCGGGTGACGGCCAGCCCGGCCAGGACGGTCGGGGGCTGCTCGCGCAGGCGGCCCATGGCGTCGGCGATCAGGGAGAGGTCCTGGACGCGGACGGACAGCTGGTCGGTGGCATGCAGGCCGTGCTCCAGCGCCAGGTCGTCCAGCAGGTCGCTCAGGGTGCGGCCGGACTGCTTGAGGGTGGCGGCGAGCTCGGCGACGAGCAGGGCGGCGGTGATGCCGTCCTTGTCCCGGACGCCCTGCGGGTCGACGCAGTAGCCGAGGGCCTCCTCGTAGCCGTAGCGCAGGCCTTCGGCGCGGGAGATCCACTTGAAGCCGGTGAGGGTCTCCGCGTAGCCCAGGCCCGCGGCCTCGGCGATCCGGCCGAGCAGGGTGGCCGAGACGATGGTGGTGGCGAAGGTGCCCTCGGCCTTCTTGGCGACCAGGGCCGCGCCGAGCAGGGCGCCGACCTCGTCGCCGCGCAGCATCCGCCAGCCGGAGGTGCCGTTGCCGCTGCCGGCCGCGTTGGCGTTGACCGGGACGGCCACCGCGCAGCGGTCGGCGTCCGGGTCGTTGGCGATCACGATGTCGGGGCCGACCGAGGCGGCGGTGCGGAAGGCGAGGTCCATCGCCCCCGGCTCCTCCGGGTTGGGGAAGGCCACGGTCGGGAAGTCCGGGTCGGGCTCGGCCTGCTCGGCGACCACGGTGGGCGCCGGGAAGCCGGCCCGGCGGAAGGCGGCCACCAGGGTGTCGCGCCCGACGCCGTGCATCGGGGTGTAGACGACGTCGAGGTCGCGCGGGCTGTGCCGGTCGACGATGGTGACGGCCCGGTCCAGGTAGGCGTCGACGATCTCGTCGCCGAGCACCTCCCAGCCGTCCTCGGCCAGCGGGACCTCGGCGAGCGAGCCGATGGCGTCGATCTCGGCGGCGATCCCGGCGTCGGCCGGCGGGACGATCTGGGAGCCGTCGCCCAGGTAGACCTTGTAGCCGTTGTCCTGCGGCGGGTTGTGGCTGGCGGTGACGGTGACGCCGGCGGCCGCGCCCAGGTGGCGGATGGCGAAGGCGAGCACCGGGGTGGGCAGCGGGTGGGGCAGCAGGGCGGCGCGCAGGCCGGCACCGACCACGACGGCGGCGGTGTCGCGGGCGAAGTCGTAGGACTTGTGGCGGGCGTCGTAGCCGATGACGACGAGGTCGCCGAGCTCCTGCTTGCGGACGTGGGCGACCAGGCCGGCGGCGGCCCGGATCACCACGGCGCGGTTCATCCGCATGGGGCCGGCGCCGAGTTCACCGCGCAGGCCGGCGGTGCCGAACTGGAGCCGGTCGGAGAAGCGCTCGGCGAGCTCGGCCCAGGCGGTCTTGCTGTCCGACTCCGCGTCCGGGCCCTCGGCCCGGGCCAGCAGGGCGGTCAGTTCCTCGCGGGTCTGCGGGTCGGGGTCCTCGGCCAGCCAGGTCCGGGCCCGGGCGAGGAGGTCGGTGGTGGGTGCCTGCGTCATCGCTGCGTTCTCCATCGGGGAGTTCGTCGGTTGTCTGCCGGAGGGTTCCGCAATCAGGGGGTGCGCATGCGGACGGGGCCCGCGGGCGGGTGTGATCGGCGGATCACGCCCGCCCACGGGCCCCGTCGCTCGTGCGTCGTGCGCCCGGTGGGCGTCAGATCCGCTCGAGGACCTTCGCCAGCAGCTCACCCATGCGCTCGGCGGAGGCCTTGCCGGCCTCGAGCACCTCTTCGTGGTTGAGCGGCTCGCCGGTGATGCCGGCGGCCAGGTTGGTGACCAGGGAGATGCCGAGCACCTCGGAGCCGGCCTCGCGGGCGGCGATGGCCTCCAGGGTGGTGGACATGCCGACGAGCTCGCCGCCGATCACCCGGGCCATGTTGACCTCGGCCGGGGTCTCGTAGTGCGGGCCGCGGAACTGCACGTACACGGCCTCGTCGAGGGTCGGGTCGACCTCGTGGCACAGCTCGCGCAGGCGCTTGGAGTAGAGGTCGGTGAGGTCGACGAAGTTGGCGCCGACGATCGGGGAGTCCGCCGTCAGGTTGATGTGGTCGCTGATCAGGACCGGCTGGCCGGGCACCCAGCCCTGGCGCAGGCCGCCGCAGCCGTTGGTCAGCACGATGATGCCGCAGCCGGCCGCGGCGGCGGTGCGCACGCCGTGGACGACGGTGGCCACGCCGTGGCCCTCGTAGTAGTGGTTGCGGCCGAGGAAGATCAGGGCGCGCTTGTCGCCGATCTTCACCGAGCGGATCTTGCCGGCGTGGCCGGCGACGGCGGGGGCGGGGAAGCCCGGGAGCTCGGTGACCGGGAACTCGGCCACGGTCTCGCCCAGGGCGTCGGCGGCCGGCACCCAGCCGGAGCCCATCACCAGGGCGACGTCGTGCCGCTCGGCACCGGTCAGCTCGCGGAGGCGCTCGGCGGCGGCCTGGGCGGCGGCGTAGGGGTCGGCGGAGACGACCGACTGAGGGGTTGCGTTCACGGGTCCGAGGATAGACGGGAATCGGCTACGCGCGTAGAAAATCGGGCGCGGCGTGCCGGATCGTTACCCGGTTGACCCGAAAGCACAGCTGGATGAGGCCTTTCGGGTGATGTCACTCGTCGGTACCTCCAGGGGGCCGGGCCGCTCGTCAGAGCCGTTTCGCGCTGCGCAGTCCCTTCGCGTACAGGCCGTTGTCGTCCAGCCGCGCCGTGCCGCCCTTGTCGCCGAAGGTCGGGCCGTCCGCCTCCTCCCGGCTGGAGACGTACCGGGGGTGGCCGTCGGTGTCCAGGCCCAGGTAGATGCCGGTGTGGTCGAGCCGGGTGCCGGTGCGGGCGTCGATCTCGAAGAAGACCAGGTCACCGGGCTGGAGCGGGTCGATCGAGGCCGGCCGCACGGTGGTGTCGGAGCCCGGCGCGGTGGTCAGCGGCAGCACCGGGACGCCGGGGCCGAGCCGGGCCAGGCCGTTGGCGGTGCGGGGCAGGCCGGGGCCGGCCGCGTCCTTGGAGAGCAGCGGATAACCCGACCGGTAGCCGTAGACCATCCGGACGTACCCGGAGCAGTCGAAGGCGCCGTAACGGGCTCGGTCGGGCTGCTTGGCGACCTTGTCCGCGAACGTGTACGGAACACCCAGGTAGTCGAGGAAGTCGGTCTGTTCCAGGCGCAGGTCGTTGCCGACCGAACCGTTGGGGTTGAGCGGGCCGAAGGAGGCGTCGCCCTTGAACCGCACGCCCTTGCCGTCCTTCTCGGGCGCCGCGCCGGCCAGGTACTGGACGGCCACCGCCAGCACGTCGTCCGCGGTGGAGCCGAGCGACTGCCGGAACCAGGTGCGGAACCAGGCCTCCTGCTCCGCGCCCGGCCGCCACGGCTGCGGCATCAGCCGCACCCAGTTGTCGGAGAGCACGGTGGCCGCGGTGGTGCCCGGTTCGGCGAAGGTCCGGCTGGGGCCGGCCAGGACGGCGGTGCGGGCGTTGTCGGTCAGGGTGGCGACCACGCCGCCGCGGGCGTCCCGGACGACGGTCCGGTCGGGCCCCGTCAGGCGCTCGTAGCGGTACCCGGCGGCCGCCGCGGCGGTGTCCCCGACCGGGCCCGGGGTGGCGGTGGTGGTGATCAGCGGCGCGGTGCCGCCCGCGGCCGGCTGCCGGTCGCGGTCGCGCAGCTGGACGGTGAGGTAGCCGCTGGCGGCGAGCAGGGTGACGGCGAGGCCGCCGCTGAGCAGGGACTTGCGGGTGACGGGCATCGGGGGCTCGCTCGCTTCCTTCCTGGGGTCCTGGGGTCCTGGTGGTCCGGGGGCCGGGATTCCGGGTGGTTCCGGCGCGTCCGGCGCGTGCGGGATCAGGTGCCGGGCAGGGCGCCGAGCAGGACGCCGGCGGTGAGCACCACGTAGTTGGCCAGGGTCACTGTGCTGGTGGCCATCAGGGTGGCCGCCCGGGGCTGGCGGACCAGCTGGTACGCGATCAGGCCGGGGACGATGAAGCCGAGCGTCTGGTTGGCGTACAGGGTCGGCAGCTCGCGCTGGAGCACCAGCATCACCGTCGCCTGCAGCAGCACGCCGATCAGCACCACGGCGGCGAACAGCCGCTTGCCGTAGAGGATCACCAGCTTCTGGACCAGCCGGGTGGCGAGGTAGGTCAGCACCGTCACGCCGATCACGATGGCCACCCGCTGGAGGTCCTCGACCAGGGTGAGGGCCAGCCAGCCGGGGGTGATCATGCCGCCGGGGGACAGGTTGGTGGTCAGGTAGCAGACGAGCGAGAAGACCAGGCCGAGCGCGATGCCGATGGCGGCGATCTCGGGGGTGAGCTCGGTGGGGATCACTGCTGGTCTCCGTGGTTGGTGGTGCGGGGGAGGGGGTCGTACCAGGAGTCGGGGATCGGCTCGGGGACGTGGACGGGCACCGCGGGGCCGGGCTCGTACGGGTGCGGGCGGTACGCCTGCGGCCCGGACCGGTACGCGCCCGCCTCGTACGGCTGGGCCTCGTACGGCTGGGCCTCGTACGCGACCGGCTCGTACGCGCCGGCCTCGTACGGCTGGGCCTCGTAGGGCCGGGGCTCGTACGCGACCGGCTCGTACGCGCCGGCCTCGTACGGCCAGGGCCGGTGGTAGCCCGGGTCGCCGTAGTCCGGCTCGGGGTAGAGCGGCTCGGGCTCCCGGTAGGCGGACTCGGGGGCGTCCGGGGCGTCCGGGTCCTCGTCGGGGGCGAGCCGGGCCAGCTCCTCCAGGAACAGCTCGCCCTGGCCGTGGATGTTGCCGACGGCCACCAGCGAGGAGTCCGGGCCGAGTTCGGCCAGCAGCTCGGCGGTGAGCTGCGCCGGGTCGCGCCGGTCGCCGCCGAGGTCGACCACCCGGCCGGACCAGCCGGCCGGGATGCCGTCGCGGGCGCTCTTGGTGGGGTGGCCGATCAGGAACACCGTGTCCGGGTCGAGGTCGGGCACGATCTGGCCCATCTGCCCGTTGCGCTCGACCCGGTCCGGGCGGCAGTTCACCACCACGTTCAGCGGGCGGTGGATCGCGCCCAGGTCCTCCAGCTGGCGGACGTTCATCAGCGTCGACTCGGGGTCGTTCGCGGCGAAGACGTTGGCGAACCGCAGCCGCTTGCCGTCCTCGGTGCGGTAGCGCTCGACGGAGAGCACGCCCGGGTCCGGCGGGGCCGCCCACATGCCCTGCAGCGCGGTCCGCCGCTCCACGCCGAGGAGTTCGGCGACGGCCAGGGCGATCGCGACGTTCTCCTTGAAGGTGAACCAGCTGAAGCCGCGCAGCTCCTCGTCGGTGACCGACTCCGGGTCCACCACGATCAGCCGGCAGTCCCGGCGGGCCGCCTCCTCGCGAAGGATGTGCGCGCGCTCCTGCTCGGCGGTGACGCAGACGCCGCCGACCGGCATCGAGCGGGACAACGAGCGGGCGACGTCGTCCAGGGTCGGGCCCATCTCGGCGAGGTGGTCCTCGCGGACGTTGCACAGCACGCCGATGGTGGAGCGGATCAGCTTGGTCTGGTTGACCTCCTGGAGCGCCGGCATGACGGCCATGCACTCGATGACCAGGGCGTCCGGCCGGTAGGTGGCGGCGCGGCGGACGATGCCGATCTGCTCCACCACATTCGCGATGCCGAACTTGCGGTAGACCGGCTCCTCGGTGGCGTCCGGGTGGATGAACCGGGCGGCGGTGCCGGTGGTCTTGGCGACCGTCACCAGCCCGCCGCCGCGCAGCGCACCCGCGCAGAGCCGGGTGATCGAGCTCTTGCCGCGGATGCCGTTGACCAGCACCCGGGCGGGGATCTGCTCCAGCGCGGCGAAGTGCCGGCGCTGCTCGACGATGCCGGCCACCAGCAGCACGGCGCAGCAGACCAGCAGCACGACGTAGAGGAAGAGCACGGGAGGTCCTTCGGGCGGGGCTCAGCGGGCGGACGCGGACGCGGGCGCGGGGGCGGGAGCGGTGGCGGTACGGCGGGGGCGGGCCAGCTCCTGGCGGATCAGCTCCAGGCTCCGGGCGACGGCGCCCACCTCGTCGTGGTGGACGGGGTAGAGCACCGTCCGGCGGTCACCGGTGGCCAGCGCCTCGGCGCTCGCCGCCAGCCGGCGCAGCGGCAGGCCGACGGCGATGAACAGCCAGCCGAGGCAGAGCGCGGCCGCGGCCAGGCCGAGCATGCCGGCCAGTACGGCCCGCCGGTCGGCCCGGTTCTGGTCCAGGTGCAGCCAGGCCACCGGGTGGGCGGTGACCACCGACCAGCCGAGCTTGGCCACGGTGCCGTTGCCGCCGAGCGGGGCGGCGGCGAGCAGGGCCGGGTCGCCGCCGCCGCGCAGCACGTCGGCGGCGGCCGACTTCCCGGCGCCCGCCAGCAGGGCCTTGGCGCGGCCCTCGGGCAGGTCGCCGAAGGAGCTGTAGCCCGCGTTGGCGGCCAGCACCCGCTGCCGGTCGTCGACCAGCCAGACCCGGCCCAGTCCGGGGCGGACCAGCAGCGCGCTGAGGAAGTCCGTCTTGAACTCGCCGACCAGCACCGGCCCCGCCGGCTCGGCGGCGCCCTCCGCCTCGGCGTCCGCGGGCGCCGCGGCGAGTGAGGCGCGGGCGGCGATCCGCGGCTCCTTCCCGGAGCTGTTGAGCAGCAGCACGCCGCTCGCGCCGAGCGCCTCCGGGCCGGTGCGGTGCGGCGGCTCGCCGACGTGGGCCAGGAGCTCGCCGCCCGCGCCGAGGACGTACAGCGCGCGGTAGCGGTCGTGCTCGGCCAGGGTCGCGCGCAGCAGGGCGTCGGCCTGGCCGACGGAGGCACCGGCGAGTTCCGGGGCGAGCGAGCGCAGGTCCGCGTAGCCCTCGTTGAGCGCCTGGCGGACCCGGTCGGCGGCGGTGTCGGTGCGGTCGCGCTGGCCGGCCACCACCTGGGTGGGGACCCGGACGGTCGGGTCGTTGCCGCCGAGCAGCAGCAGCGGGCCGGACCAGCCGAGCACCAGGACGGCGCACAGCGCCAGCGGCAGCGCGGTGCCCGGTCGGCGGCGGTCGGGCCGGACGGGGGCCGGCGGGCGGGCCGGGTCGAGCAGCTGCAGGCGCAGCTCCTCCAGGGCGCGGGTGATCCGGCCGGCCTCGCCGCGGGCGGGGCCGTGGACGGGCTGGTCGAGGCGGTCCCCGCGGGTGAGCCGGCGGGACTCCAGGAACAGCCGCAGCAGCGGGCGCTGGAGGCTGCGGACGAGGTACCAGGCGAGCAGCAGGGCCAGGGCGGTCAGGGCGCCGGCGGCGGCCAGGCCGAGCAGGGGGTGCCGCAGGCTGCCGGGCCTGCCGTCGACGGTGCTGGTGGAGACCACGGTCAGGCCGAGCGGGGTGGCGAGGTCGTGCCCGCCCGCGGTGCCGACGGCGGCGTAGCCGGCCACCCGGCGCACGCCCTTGGCGTCCGGGCTGCCGGCCAGGCTGCCGGAGGCCGTCCCGCCGGGGAGGGGGCGTTCGCGGGCGGCGCGCTCCCGGGCGCCGGAGACGAGCTTGCGGTCGGCCTCGGCGCCGAGCTCGGCGCCGGTGGTGTCCAGGACGGCGCCAGCGGCGTCCAGGACCTGGATGGTCTGCTCCTTGCGGGTCGCGATGCCGGGCAGCCGAAGGTTGTCGGAGGCGACCAGCAGGGCCCGGCCGTCGGCCTTGGTGGTGACGAGCGCGAAGGTGAGCAGCCGGGTGCCGGTCGTCGAGGGCACCAGCACGGGTGCGGGCGCGGTGTCGGTGACCCTGCCGAGGTCCAGGCCGGCCAGCGGCACGGTCTCGCCGCGGGCGGCGAGCAGCCGGCCGGTGTCGGGGCGGACCACGACGGTGCCGCGCCACTTGTGGTACGCCTGGCCGAGCGCGGTCAGCACGGCGGAGGGCTCGGCGGGCGCGGCGTCGTACCGGGCCGCGGCGCGGCGCAGGTCGGTGGCGCTCTCGTGGAGTCCGGCGCGCAGCGAGGCCGCGGTGTCCTCGGCGGCGTACTGGTGGGACTCCCGGACGGCCTGCGGGGTGTCGTCGACGCGCAGTCCGCCGACGGCGAGCGCGGTGATCGCGGCGACCGCGAGCAGCAGCACCAGGAGCAGCACGATGGGCGGCCGGATGCCTCCGAGCAGCGGCATGTCGGCCCGGCGGCGATAGCGGTGCTGTCGCGGCGGGTTGGGTGCCGTGCTCACGGGGGCCTCGTTCTCCTCCGGCGGCCCGGCGCGGCCCGCCCCGCGGGAGGCTCCGCCGGCCTCCTCGGTCAAGCGCTGATCAAGAATGGGTCAAGCCGAATCAGCGTACGAAGAGGAATCGCAAAAGTTGTCACGTCTCGGTTGCGGTCGGATGTCGCTTCGGGATCTCTTTTCGTCCGCCCGGTGTGGATCATGGACACGGTGGCCGGCAGGGTAGGTTCGACGGCCATGGAGACTCGGGGTTCGCGACGCACACCACTGCTGCCGGTGGCGGTGCTGCTGGTGCTCGCGGCGCTCGCGGCCGTGCTGACCCTCGCCGCGCGCGGGACGGCCGGCCCGCCCGCGGCGGTGCGGGACGTTCCCGCGGGCCCGACCGGCCCGACCGGGCCCGGCCCGGTGGACCTGGCGGCCCTGGTGGACGCGTACACCGAGGGCTTCGGCCCGTCCGGCCCGTACGCCGTGCCGGACGCCGGGCAGCGCCGGGCGATCGCCGACGGCGTGCTCGGCGCGCTGGACGGCCACCCCGACCAGGCGGGCCGGGCGCTGGCGCGGGTGGGCTACCGGCTGACCGAGTTCACCGAGGCGGCGACCGGCCGGCGGGTGGCCGAGATCGCCGACGCCACCGCGGCGGACGGCCGTGGCTGGGGCCGGGTCTACCTGGACCTCTCGGTCCGGGCCGGCTGGTCGGTGCAGGTGCCGCACCCGGTGTCGGACGCGCGCACCGAGGCGCTCGGGGTGGACCTCTTCCGGGCCGCGCCCGGCGGGGTGCTGGTGCTGGCCGGGGCGCACCGCAGGGCCGGGCCGGACGGCGCCTCGGACGTCGCCCACCGGGCCGACACCGTCTTCGCGGCGGTGGTGGAGGCGCTCACCGGGCGCGGACTGCCCGGCATCCAGGTGCACGGCTTCGACGAGGGCAGCCTGCCCGGGCAGGACGCGGTGGTCTCCAGCGGCGCCGGGCAGCCGGGGCCGGCCGCCGACACGACGGCGGCCGGGCTGGACCGGGCGGGCTTCGCGGTCTGCCGGGCCTGGCGGGAGAAGTGCGGGCAGCTCGGGGGCACCACCAACGTGGAGGGCCGGTTCGCCGCCGGGCTGGCGGTGCCGTGGCTGCACGTCGAGCTGGGCAACGCGCTGCGCACCGAGCCGGCCCGCCGCGCGGAGGTGGCCGGGGTGCTGGCGCGGACGGCGCGCGGCTGGGCGGCGGGCTAGCGGTGGCGGGCCCGAAGGAGTGGACCTAGCAGGGGCGGCGGCGCAGGTCCATGACGTAGTCGTGCGGGGCGCCGGCGCTCTCCGCGGCGTCCGCGATCAGGCCGAGGTAGCGGGCCGCGGGCAGGCCGCCCTCGTAGTCGTTGAGCACGTACGTCCAGACCTGGATGTCGCCGTCCAGGGTCTGCGCGCGCAGCTTGGTCTTGCGGTAGATGCCGAGCTGGACGCCCTCCCAGCGGTCCAGGCCCTCCTCGTCCATCGGCGAGACGTCGTACAGCGAGACGAAGACCCGCTCCTTCTCGTCCTCGACGACGGTGGCCAGCGAGCCCTCCCAGCCGAGGTGTTCACCGCCGAAGGTGAGCCGCCAGCCGTCCAGCCACCCGGTGCCGCGCAGCGGGGAGTGCGGGGCGCGGCGGGTCATCTGCCGGGCATCGAGGTTGGTGGCATACGCGGCGTAAAGGGGCATGGGGGGAAGAGTAGCCCGGTCGGCGGACGCTCCGGGGCTCCTGGACGATCGCACCGGAGCCCCGACCCCGGCGTGGCGGCGCTCCCGGCGTGCGGGACAATGGTGAGCGTGACTCGGATCGTGATCATCGGTGGCGGACCCGGCGGCTACGAGGCGGCCCTGGTGGCCGCTCAGCTCGGCGCGGAGGTGACCGTCGTCGACCGCGACGGTCTTGGCGGATCGGCGGTGCTCACCGACTGCGTGCCGTCGAAGACCCTGATCGCGACCGCGGAGGTGATGACCACCTTCGACAGCTCGTTCGAGGAGCTGGGCATCATCGTCGCGGACGACACCCCGCCGGCCGAGCAGGCGGCGCGGGTCATCGGCGTGGACCTGGGCAAGGTCAACCGCCGTGTGAAGCGCCTGGCGATCGCGCAGTCCCACGACATCACCCAGTCGGTCACCCGCGCGGGCGTCACCGTGCTGCGCGGCCGCGGCCGGCTCGGCTCCGGCGGGCAGGCCGTGGACGGCTCCCGCGAGGTGCTGGTGGACGCTCCCGACGGCACCGTGCAGTCGCTGCGCGCCGACGCGGTGCTGATCGCCACCGGCGCCCACCCGCGCGAGCTGCCGGACGCCCAGCCGGACGGCGAGCGGATCCTGACCTGGACCCAGGTGTACGACCTGGAGGAGCTGCCGCGCGAGCTGATCGTCGTCGGCTCCGGTGTCACCGGTGCCGAGTTCGCCGGCGCCTACCAGGCGCTCGGCTCGAAGGTCACCCTGGTCTCCTCGCGCGACCGGGTGCTGCCCGGCGAGGACCCGGACGCCGCCGAGGTGCTGGAGGACGTCTTCCGCCGCCGCGGCATGAACGTGATGAGCCGCTCCCGCGCCGAGAGCGCCAAGCGGATCGGCGACAAGGTCGAGGTGACCCTCTCCGACGGCACGGTGATCGAGGGCACGCACTGCCTGATGGCGGTCGGCTCGATCCCCAACACGGCCGAGATGGGCCTGGAGGAGGCCGGGGTGAAGCTCAACGACTGGGGCCAGATCCAGGTCGACCGGGTCTCCCGCACCAGCGCCCCGGGCGTGTACGCGGCCGGCGACTGCACCGGCGTCTTCATGCTCGCCTCGGTGGCGGCCATGCAGGGCCGGATCGCGATGTACCACGCGCTGGGCGACGCGGTGCAGCCGCTGAACCTGAAGACCGTCGCCTCCAACGTCTTCACCGACCCGGAGATCGCCACCGTCGGCTACACCGCGGCGGACGTGCAGTGCGGCAAGATGGACGCGGTCGTGGTCAAGCTGCCGCTGCGCGGCAACCCGCGGGCCAAGATGCAGGGCATCCGGGACGGCTTCGTGAAGCTGTTCTGCCGCCCGGGCACCGGCATCGTGGTCGGCGGCGTGGTCGTCGCCCCGCGCGCCAGCGAACTGATCCACCCGATCTCGCTCGCGGTGGACGCCAATCTGACGGTCGAACAGGTGGCCAGCGCCTTCACGGTCTACCCGTCCGTCTCCGGCTCGACCGCCGAGGCCGCCCGGCAGCTGCACATCCGCAAGCGGGCCGGCGGCGAATCCTGAGCCTCCGGCGCACAGTTGAGGGCGGCTGCCGACCGGCGGCCGCCCTTCGCGCAGGAGTGATCGTCACCCGGACGGCGGGCGCAGTGCCGGGTTGCTGACGGCGCGTATTGTACGGTCACGCGCCGCTCGGACGCGAGCAATTCCCGCTACTAGCTGCAAACGCCTGAAAGCAGACGGTCACGCAGGTTACCGTCGGTTCTGTGTTTGCAGCAGAACGTCGCCAGTTGATCCTCGAAATGGTGCGCGCCAACGGAGCGGTCTCGCTCCGGGAGTTGGCCCGCGTCGTCCAGACGTCCGAAGTGACCGTGCGCCGCGACGTACGGGCACTGGAGGCAGAAGGGCTCCTCGACCGCCGGCACGGCGGCGCGGTGCTCCCCGGCGGCTTCAGCCGCGAACCCGGCTACCCGCAGAAGACCCACCTCTCCGCCGCCGAGAAGAGCGCCATCGCGGACCTCGCCGCCGGCCTGGTGGAGGAGGGCGACGCGGTGGTGGTCGGCGCCGGCACCACCACCCAGGAGCTGGCCCGCCGGCTCGCGCGGGTGCCCGGCCTCACCGTCGTCACCAACTCGCTGCTGGTCGCCCAGGCGCTGGCGCACGCCAACCGGGTGGAGGTGGTGATGACCGGCGGCACCCTGCGGGGCTCCAACTACGCACTGGTCGGCAGCGGTGCCGAGCAGTCCCTGCACGGCCTGCGGGTGTCCAAGGCCTTCATCTCCGGCAGCGGGCTGACCGCCGAGCGGGGCCTGTCCACCACCAACATGCTGTCCGCGAGCGTGGACCGGGCGCTGGTGCAGTCGGCCTCCGAGGTCATCGTCCTCGCCGACCACACCAAGCTCGGCGCGGACACCATGTTCCAGACCGTGCCCACCGAGACCATCACCCGGCTGGTCACCGACGAGCACGCCACCGCGGACGACGCAACCGCCCGCGAACTGGACGCGCTCGCCGACTGCGGGGTGCAGATCGACCTGGCGCCGCTCGGCGCCGCCCCCACCGGCGACGCCCCGGTGCACGGCACCGGCAGCGGCCCCGTCCACCAGACCCAGCCCGGGCCGCTGCCCCGGCGGGCCGGCCCGCCCCCCGGCGGGGCCCCGCTGCCCGGCCAGCGGCGGCCCGGAGCGCACGGGGGCCCGGCCGGCCCGGGCGGCGGCATGCCTGTCCGGCTGGCCGAGATGGGCCTGCCGCGCGGGCGCTGAGCCACGGCCGGACGGGCCCGGGAGGCAGCTCGGACGGGCCCGCGACCTGGCCGGACGGGCCCGGGAACGCGGCCGGTCCGCACACCCCGAGGGGCGTACGGACCGGCCGGGTGAAGCCCGCGGGCGTCAGTCCTTGATCTCGCAGAGCGCGGCACCGCTGCTGACGCTGGCACCCACCTCGGCCTTGAGGCCGACGATCGTGCCCGCCTTGTGCGCGTTCAGCGGCTGCTCCATCTTCATCGCCTCCAGGACCACGATCAGCTCGCCCTCGGCGACGACCTGGCCCTCCTCCACGGCGACCTTGACGATGGTGCCCTGCATCGGCGAGGCCAGGGTGTCACCACTGACCGCCGAACCGGCCTTCTTGGCACCCACCCGGCGCTTGGCCTTCGCGGCACCCGTGGCACCGGCCGCCGGCGCCGCCGCGACGCCCAGCGAGGACGGCAGCGAGACCTCGATCCGCTTGCCGCCGACCTCGACCACGACGGTCTCGCGGCCCTCGGCCTCCTCGCCGTCGCCGGCCGCACCCGCGAACGGCGGGATGGTGTTGTCGAACTCGGTCTCGATCCACCGGGTGAAGACCTTGAACGGGCCCTCGTCGCCGTGCACCTCGGGCGCGAACGCCGGGTCGGTGACGACCGCCTGGTGGAACGGGATGGCGGTGGCCATGCCCTCGACCTTGAACTCGTTCAGCGCGCGGCGGGCCCGCTCCAGGGCCTGCTTGCGGTCGCGGCCGGAGACGATCAGCTTGGCCAGCAGGGAGTCCCAGGCCGGGCCGATGACCGAGCCGCTCTCCACGCCGGAGTCCAGCCGGACGCCCGGGCCGGACGGCGGGGCGAACAGCGTCACGGTGCCGGGCGCGGGGAGGAAGTTGCGGCCCGGGTCCTCGCCGTTGATGCGGAACTCGAAGGAGTGACCCCGCACCTCCGGGTCGCCGTAGCCGAGCTCCTCGCCGTCGGCGATCCGGAACATCTCGCGGACCAGGTCGATCCCGGTGACCTCCTCGGTGACCGGGTGCTCGACCTGCAGACGGGTGTTGACCTCCAGGAAGGAGATCGTGCCGTCCAGCGCCACCAGGAACTCGCAGGTCCCGGCGCCCTCGTAGCCGGCCTCCTTGAGGATGGCCTTGGACGCCCGGTAGAGCTCGGCGTTCTGCTCGGCGGTCAGGAACGGCGCGGGCGCCTCCTCGACGAGCTTCTGGTGCCGGCGCTGCAGCGAGCAGTCACGGGTGGACACGACCACCACGTTGCCGTGCTTGTCCGCGAGGCACTGGGTCTCCACGTGCCGCGGGTTGTCCAGGTAGCGCTCGACGAAGCACTCGCCGCGACCGAAGGCGGCGACCGCCTCGCGCACCGCGGACTCGTACAGCTCCGGGATCTCCTCGAGCGTGCGGGCGACCTTGAGGCCGCGGCCGCCGCCGCCGAAGGCCGCCTTGATGGCGACCGGGAGGCCGTGCTCGCGGGCGAACACGACGACCTCGTCGGCACCCGAGACCGGGTCCGGCGTGCCGGCGACGAGCGGCGCGCCGGCGCGCTGCGCCACGTGCCGGGCCGTCACCTTGTCGCCGAGGTCGCGGATGGCCTGCGGGGGCGGGCCGATCCAGGTGAGACCGGCGTCGAGCACGGCCTGGGCGAACTCGGCGTTCTCCGACAGGAACCCGTAGCCGGGGTGGACCGCGTCGGCACCGGAGTCCTCGGCGGCCTTCAGGACCTTGCTGATGTCCAGGTAACTGGTAGCGGGGGTGTCGCCTCCCAGCGCATAAGCCTCGTCGGCCGCGCGGACGTGCAGCGCGTCCCGGTCCGGCTCGGCGTAGACGGCGACGCTGGCGATACCGGCGTCCGAGCAGGCCCGGGCGACGCGGACGGCGATTTCCCCGCGGTTGGCGATGAGCACCTTGCGCACTGTGGCTCCCTTCTTGAACCTGGTCGAGTTTATGGATTCCTGGGCGGTACCGGCGAGTAGCCCCAGGTTGTGAACTATCCCACACGGACGGTGATGGATTTCGCGGCCTCCGCGGCCGTCCTCCGAGTGACGTCGCAGGTCGCGGCCGGTGCCGCCGGGGAGGCCCGGTTCGCTGCGGGTGACGGTGCGGCGGCGTGGCGCCCCGGTGGCATCGGACACACTCTCGCCCGGCGGGCTCAAGCGGCGGTCGTGCGGGCGGCCGGGCGCTGCAGGGCCTCGGCCGTGACGTCCGCGGCGACCTCCACCATGTCCGGCCCGTACGCCTCCGGGTTGAGCGCCCGCAGGACGATCGCGAAGCTTCCGTTGCGGCCGTACTTCCGGGCGAGTTCGCGGTGGTGGGCGACGAGGTACCGGACGCCCGCCTGGTTGGCGGTGCCGGTCTGGCCGGAGATCAGGAACACCGGGCGCCCGCCCTCCGGGGTGGCGATCCGGGCCAGCAGGGTGTGCACCTGGTCGCGGTCGGCGGCGAACTCGCGCTCGCCCACCACGATGACGTTGCTCCCCGGACCGGGACCGGAGGTCACCAGCACCCCCGGCAGGCCCCAGGCGAGGTGCGCGGCCATCCGGTCGTTGCTGACCGGGCCGCCCAGGCACAGCTCGGTCTTGACGCCCAGCCCCCGGTGCGCCGCGTCGTGCGCGACCAGCTCCGGGCGCGCCCCGCACTCCTCGACCAGCCCGGCCAGCCACATCAGCGCGTAGGCGTCCCGGCGGGTCACGGTGTTGGCGTGCGAGCCCGTCCCGACACTGCGCGGCACCACGATCAGGCACTCGCCGCCCGCCGGCAGCCCGAGGAACTCCCGGACCCGTTCGACCCGGCGGCGGCGCCGCAGCGCCTGCCCCAGCCAGCCGAGCGCGGCACTGATGGCACTGGCCACCAGCCCCAGCAGCACGTTGAGCACGCCGTCGGTCATCGCCGCGTCCCCTCCCCGTTCGAACGGCCATCACCCTAGCGGCGCCCGCCCCGCACGACCATTGACCGTGCGTGACGGTCTCCCTAGCGTTCGTCACATGACCTACACAACGGGGAAGTCGGCGAAGGCGGTGGCACTGCTGGCACTGCTCGCCCTGGCGGGGTGCGGCGGTCCCGGGCCGGGAGGGGACGCGGCGGCGACCGCGTCGGCCCGGGGCGGCACGACGGCGGCCGGGGCGGTGCAGGGCGGGGCGACCCCGCGGCCGGACCGGACGGACGGCTGCCTCGGCGAGGACCGGGCCAGGGCCGGCAGCATCGACCTGCAGGGCGCCTCGGGCGTCCGGCCGGCGTACTTCCAGCAGGCGGACGGCGGGGCGGCGAAGGTCGCCGTGGTGTTCTCGCACCAGGCGGAGGGCTCGCTCTGCGACTGGCTGCCCTACCTGCCCGCGTTCACCCGGGCGGGCTACGCGGTGCTGGCCGCCACCGTCGGGGGCAGCCCGTCCAGGGACATCCCGGCCGCGCTGAGCTGGCTGGGCACCAAGGGCGTCACCGCGGTGGTGCTGCTGGGGGCCTCCAAGGGGGCCACCGGCTCGCTGGTCGCGGCGGGCGCGCCGACCCCGCTGCCGGTGGCGGCGGTGGTCTCGCTCAGCGGCCCGTGGTCCTGGGACGGCGAGGACGCGCACGAGGCCCTGAAGGCCCTCCGGGCCCCGGAGTTCTTCGCGGCCGAGGAGGACGACTCCCCGTTCGCCGGGAACGCCCGGCAGATGCACGACTTCGGGAGGTCCCCCGTGAACGAGCTCAAGATCTACCCGGGCGGCGACCACGGCGCCGACCTGCTCGCGGACGGCGCCCTGCCGGACGTGCTGGCCTTCCTGGCGAGGAACGCCCCCGCCGGGTGAGCCGCCGGCCCGGGCGGGTCACCGGCCCGGGCGGGCCGCCGGGCGGGCTACCGGCTCCAGAGGTCGGTGATCCGGACGCCGAGGTCGGCGAGCAGGGTGCGCAGCAGCGGCAGCGAGAGACCGATGACGTTGCCCGGGTCGCCGTCGATGCCCTCGACGAAGGGCGCGGAGCGCCCGTCCAGGGTGAACGCCCCGGCGACGTGCAGCGGCTCGCCGGAGGCCACGTAGGCGGCGATCTCGGCGTCGTCCGGGGTCCCGAAGCGGACAGTGGTGGAGGCGGTGGCCGAGGACTGCCGGCCGGTCGCGGTGTCGATCACGCAGTGGCCGGTGCGCAGCACCCCGGACCGGCCGCGCATCGACTGCCAGCGGGCCAGCGCCTCGGTGGCGTCGGCGGGCTTGCCGAGCGCCAGGCCGTCCAGCTCCAGGACGGAGTCGCAGCCGATCACCAGCTCGGCGCCGGTCAGTGCGGCGGCGACCGCCTTGGCCTTGGCCTCGGCCAGGACCAGCGCGAGTTCGGCCGGGGTGGGGGCGCTGATCGCGTCCTCGTCGACGCCGCTGACCACCACGCGCGGGTCGAGGCCCGCCTGGCGCAGCAGCCCGAGGCGGGCGGGGGAGGCGGAGGCGAGGACGAGGGGGCGCTGGTCGGTCATGCCCACCAGGGTAGGGGGTGCGGGTGTCCGCCGGTCAGGTGAACGAGGGGAAGATCATGAGCAGCACGGCGCCCACCAGCAACAGGGCGGCGAGCACCCGGCCGGCCCGGTGCAGCCGCTCCAGCATCCGGCGGGCCTCCGGGGAGGGCTCGTCGCGAGGGTCTGACCAGAGCACCCGTCCAGAGTGCGCCGCGCCGGGGCCCGGGCGCCTGAGTATCCGTACTCAGTTTCCGGCGGTCAGGGCTGCGGGGACGGCGGTGGAACGCGTACGGAGTGGGAAGTCGACCGGGTCGACTTCCCACTCCGCACACCTCGGCTCGGCTCGGATCAGCCCGCCCACCCGGACGTCCGCCAGGCGTTGACGCCCGGGTGGACGGCGGGTCGGAGCAGGCGGGAGCGGTCGTTCCAGGGGGAGGCCGGGCCGACACCGGCCAGGCGCGCCGCCTCCGCGGCGGCCTGCGCGGCGGCGGCCCGGGCCTGGACCACCGCCAGGACGGTGGCCAGCTCCTCGGGGGTCGGCTGCCCGTGCAGCACGTGGATCGGGGCCATGGCTAGATTCTCTCCCGACGGGGCCTAGAGGGGGATGTTGCCGTGCTTCTTCGGCGGCAGCACCTCGCGCTTGCCGCGCAGCGCCCGCAGGCCCCGGACGATGTGCCGGCGGGTCTCGCTCGGTGCGATCACCGCGTCCACGTAGCCGCGCTCGGCCGCCAGGTACGGGTTGAGCAGGGTGTCCTCGTACGAGGCGAGCAGCTCGGCCCGGCGCTCCTCGGCGTTCCCGGCGGCCTCGGCCTCGGCGATCTCGCGCCGGTGCAGGATGTTCACCGCGCCCTGCGCGCCCATCACCGCGATCTGCGCGGTCGGCCAGGCCAGGTTGAGGTCGGCGCCCAGGTGCTTGGACCCCATGACGTCGTACGCGCCGCCGAAGGCCTTGCGGGTGATCACGGTGATCAGCGGCACGGTCGCCTCGGCGTAGGCGTAGATGAGCTTGGCGCCGCGGCGGATGATGCCGTCCCACTCCTGGCCGGTGCCGGGCAGGAAGCCGGGCACGTCGACGAAGGTCAGCACCGGGATGTTGAAGCTGTCGCAGGTCCGCACGAAGCGGGCGGCCTTCTCGCTGGCGGCGATGTCCAGGCAGCCGGCCAGGTCCATCGGCTGGTTGCCGACGACGCCGACGGGGTGGCCCTCGACCCGGCCGAAGCCGGTGATGATGTTGCCCGCGTACAGCGGCTGGGTCTCCAGGAACTCGCCGTCGTCGACGACGTGCTCGATCACCTTGCGCATGTCGTACGGCTGGTTCGCCGAGTCCGGGACGATGGTGTCGAGTTCGAGGTCCTCGTCGGTGACCGTGAGGTCCGCCTGCTCGGGGTAGGACGGCGGGTCCGAGAGGTTGTTGGAGGGCAGGTACGAGAGCAGGCTCTTGACGTACTCGACGGCCTCCTTCTCGTCGGTGGCGAGGTAGTGCGCGTTGCCCGACTTGGTGTTGTGGGTGCGCGCGCCGCCCAGCTCCTCCATGCCGACGTCCTCGCCGGTGACGGTCTTGATGACGTCCGGGCCGGTGATGAACATGTGCGAGGTCTGGTCGGCCATCACCACGAAGTCGGTGATCGCGGGGGAGTACACCGCGCCGCCGGCGCAGGGGCCCATGATCAGCGAGATCTGCGGGATCACGCCCGAGGCGTGCACGTTGCGGCGGAAGATCTCGCCGTACAGGCCGAGCGAGACCACGCCCTCCTGGATCCGGGCGCCGCCGGAGTCGTTGATGCCGATGACCGGGCAGCCGGTCTTCAGCGCGAAGTCCATCACCTTGACGATCTTCTCGCCGAACACCTCGCCGAGGGAGCCGCCGAAGACGGTGAAGTCCTGCGCGAACACGGCGACCTGGCGGCCGTCCACGGTGCCGTAGCCGGTCACCACGCCGTCGCCGTACGGGCGGGTCCGGTCCAGCCCGAAGTTGGTCGAGCGGTGCCGGGCGAACTCGTCGAACTCGACGAAGGAGTCCTCGTCCAGCAGCTCGACCACCCGCTCGCGGGCCGTCAGCTTGCCCTTGGCGTGCTGCTTCTCCACGGCCTTGGCGGAGCCGGAGTGCACCGCCTCGTCGAGCCTGCGCCGCAGGTCGGCGAGCTTGCCGGCGGTGGTGTGGGGGTCGTACGGCGCCTCGGTCATCCGGTGGCTCTCCCTGATCCATGGGCCGCGACCTGTTCGAGTGCGCGCGGGCCGGAGTGGGTCCCGGGCATGAGGGCAGGGCGGCGCTGCGAACTACCGTTGAGTAGCGTAGCCAGCACGCGGGGCGGTAGGGCACGTCCTGGCGTTATGGCCATCGACACAGTGTGTCAACGGCCGTTCTGAGGGACGATGGGGCGGCCTACGCCCCCTGCCCGCGGCCAGGTCCTAGGGTGGCCCCCATGACCGCACCCGACACCCCCCGCCGCAGTGGACTGCGCGGTTTCGGCCGCACCGGGCCGTCGCCCTGGACCGACCTGGACCGCCCGCCGCTGGACGAGGCGGCGCTGCGCCGCGACCTGCTGCTGCCGGGCGGGCTCTGGACCTCGCTGGACGTCGTCCCCGAGACCGGCTCCACCAACAGCGACCTCGCCGCCCGCGCCCGGGCCGGGGCCCCGCAGGGCGCGGTGCTGGTCGCCGAGGAGCAGCTCGCCGGGCGCGGCCGGCTGGAGCGGCAGTGGACCGCCCCGGCCCGCTCCGGGCTGTTCCTGTCGGTGCTGCTGCGCCCCGAGGAGGTGCCGGTCGAGCGGTACGGCTGGCTGCCGATCCTGGTCGGGGTGGCCGCGGCCAGCACGCTGAGCCGGGTGGCCGGGGTGGAGGTCGGGCTGAAGTGGCCCAACGACCTCCAGGTGGAGATCGACGGCCGGGAGCGCAAGCTCGGCGGCATCCTCACCGAGCTGGGCGGCGGCGCCGTGGTCGCCGGCCTCGGCCTCAACGTCTCGCTGCGCGAGGCGGAGCTGCCCGTCCCCGCGGCGGCCTCGCTGGCGCTGGCCGGCGCCGCGGTCACCGACCGGTCCGTCCTGCTGCGGGCGCTGCTGCGCGAGTTCGCCGAGCTGTACCGCGACTGGACGGCGGCCGCCGGGGACCCGCACGCCAGCGAACTGCTCCGGGCCTACGCGGACCGCTGCACCACGCTCGGCCGGCAGGTGAGGGTGCACCTGCCGGGGGACCGCGAGTTGACCGGCGAGGCGGTGGCGATCGACGGCGACGGACGGCTGGTGGTCCGCACCCCCGACGGCGCACGGCAGGCGGTCGGCGCGGGGGACGTCGTCCACGTGCGCCCCGAGCCCCGCTGAACGGCACTCTTCACCTCCCCTTGACCCGGGCTGATGCCCCGGATCACGTGATTCCGTGCGAACATTCCACCTGGCAGCGGTGTGAGGCGCGCCACTGCCCGCCGGGTGGCGGGCGCGCCCGGACAGGCAGGACACGAGGCGAGTGCGGCGACCGCACGGGGACGGACCGGTGGCAGAGGACGGCAGCAGCGGCGGAACGGCGGGCACCCACGACCCCACGGTCGCGCTCGAACTGGAACGTCTGATCCTGGACGCGCCACGCCGCTACACCCCGTACCAGGCCGCGCGCGCCGCCGACGTCCCGATGGAGCTGGCCACCCGGTTCTGGCGGGCGATGGGCTTCCCCGACATCGGGCAGTCCCGGGCGCTGACCGACGGCGACGTGATCGCGCTGCGCCGCCTGGCCGGCCTGGTCGAGTCCGGTCTGCTCAGCGAGTCGATGGCGATCCAGGTGGCCCGGTCCACCGGGCAGACCACCGCGCGGCTGGCCGGCTGGCAGATGGACACCTTCCTGGAGAACCTCACCCAGTCCGTCGAACCCGGGCTGACCCGGGCCGACGTGGCGTACCCGCTGGTCGAGCTGCTGCTTCCGGAGCTGGAGCAGTTCCTGGTCTACGTCTGGCGCCGGCAGCTCGCCGCCGTCACCGGCCGGGTCGTCCAGGCCGCCGAGGACCACGAGATCACCAGCGGCCGGCTGGCGGTCGGCTTCGCCGACCTGGTCGGCTTCACCCGGCTGTCGCGCCGGCTGGAGGAGGAGGAGCTCGGCGAGCTCGTCGAGACCTTCGAGAACACCTGCTCCGACCTGATCGCCGGTCAGGGCGGCCGGGTCATCAAGACGCTCGGCGACGAGATCCTCTACGTCTCCGAGGACCCGGTGACCGCCGCCGAGATCGCGCTCAGCCTGATCGAGGCGCTCGCCGAGGACGACACCATCCCCGCGCTGCGGGTCGGCATGGCCTTCGGCACCGTCACCTCCCGGATGGGCGACGTCTTCGGCACCACCGTCAACCTGGCGAGCCGGCTCACCTCGATCGCGCCCAAGGACGCGGTGCTGATCGACGGCGAGTTCGCCGCCGCGCTGGAGCAGAACGGCAGCGTCGCCCCGGCCGACGTGGACGGGCCCGGCCTGGCGGAGGCGCTGTCCGCGGCGGCCGGGATGCCCGCCTCCGGCCTGCCGGTGCCGGGCCCGGACGCCGGGCACCGCTTCCACCTCCAGCCGATGTGGCGCCGGCCGGTGCGCGGGCTCGGGCTGGTCGAGCCGTGGCTGCTGTCGCGGCGGCTCAAGCCGGAGTAGGCCCGGGGGTTGCGTGCTCCCGGTGCCGAATGGTTGAAACCCGTACGGCCTGGTGCGGGTTCGTCCCCGCAAACGGGGCATAACCGAACGAAACCGCCATAGTCTTGGTTGCAAGCGGCCGGACGGGTGCGGTCGTGACGGGGGTCTGGCAGGACCGGACACAGGGAGCGAGGCGAACCGGTGGGCGGCGAGGCGATCATGACGGACCGCGGCTGCGACTGCGGTGGCTCGCGGCACCCCGACCCGCTCCCCGACCTGCGGCTGCAGTCCGTGGTCGAGCTCGCCCAGGACATGGCCGGAGCGCTCACCCCGCTGGAGGCCGTCCGGGCCGCCGCCGTCCGGGCCACCGAGGCGCTCGGCGCCACCATGACGGCGGTCTCCGTCTGGGACCGCGAATCGGGCCGGCTGAGGGTCCTCGTCAACCACGGGGAGCTCGCGCCGGGCGAGGAGGAACTGCCCGAGGACGAGTCCTACCCGGTCGCCGACTTCCCCGAGATCGTCACCTACCTGGAGGAGCGCTGGACCACCGGGCGCCTTCCGCGCGCCTGGTTGCAGACCGCCGAGAACACCGAACCGCACACCGGGCACGCGCACCCCACCGCCGGCGCGTACTGCCAGGAGCGCGCCGCGGCGCTGCGCCGGCGCGGCCGGGCCTGCTGCGTGGTCGCGCCGATCGTCCTGCACGGGCAGGCCTGGGGCGAGCTCTACCTCGCCCGCAGCGTCGGGATGCCCGAGTTCACCGAGGCCGACGCCGACTACGCCACCCTGCTGGCCGCCCAGGTGTCGGCCGGTCTGGCCCAGACCGAACGCCTCGCCGACCTGCGCAAGCTCGCCTTCTCCGACCCGCTCACCGGCCTCGCCAACCGACGCGCCGTCGACGCCCGGCTGGAGAGCGCCCTCGCCGCCCACAACCGCGACAACACCGTGGTCTCGCTCGTGGTCTGCGACGTCAACGGGCTCAAGCGGGTCAACGACCAGCTCGGCCACGAGATGGGCGACCGGCTGCTGGAACGGTTCGCCCACCAGCTGTCGCTGGCCGCCGCCAAGCTGCCCGGCAGCCTCGCCGCCCGGCTCGGCGGCGACGAGTTCTGCCTGCTGGCGGAGGGGCAGAAGGCCGACGAGGTGGTCGTCGTCGCCGAGGAGCTGTGCGCCCGCGCCCTCGCCCTGTCCGAGGGGGAGGGGGTCGCCTGCGGCGTCGCCTCCACCGGCGACTCCATCGGCCCCGTCACCACCCCCGACCGGCTCTTCCGGCTCGCCGACGCCGCCCAGTACCGGGCCAAGGCCGCCCGCGCCGCCCACCCCGTCGTCGCCGGGCGCAGCCACGGCCCCGGCTTCGCCCCGGACCCGACGGTGCTGCTGGCCGACGCCGCCGACCCGCACCACCGGGCCGACGGGCGGCCCCGCGGCGGCGGCCGGGCGGGCGCGGGCGACCGGCGGCGGTTCCGCGGCGCCGCCCACAGCGCCGACCCCGGCCAGCTGCTCACCGCCGTCCTCGCCGGCCTGGACCGGGCCGCCGGCGCCAGGGCCGTCCACCCCGCCGACACCCTCGCCAAGCTCGTGGTCGTCGCCGAGTCCTCCGCCCGGCTGCTCGACGCCGTCGGCTGGTGGATCTCCTACGTCCCGCCCGGCTCCCAGCTCATGCGCACCGCCCAGCACGCCGTCTACCGGATGACCAGCGGCCCCAGCAGCGTCCGGGCCGAGACCCAGCGCGCCCAGATCGAGGCCCCCGACGCCGTCTTCGACCTGCGCCACTACCCGATGACCCGGCGGGCCGTCCGCGGCGGCGCCTTCGCCCTGCGGGCGGGCGCGGCCGGCAACGACCCGGCCGAGGAGGCCATGCTCGTCGTCTCGGGCTACCGCGGGATGGTCGCGGCGGGCGGCCAGAACCCGGCGGGCGGCTGGCTGGTCGAGCTCTTCGCCGACGACGCCACCCTCCCGCTCGGTCAGGCCGCCTGCGCCATGCGGGCCCTCGTGGCCGTGGCGCTGTCCGGGCCGACCTCGCCGCCGGCGGGCTGACGGCGGGCCGCGGGAGCCGGCCCCCGGCGGTTCTGTGCCGGTTCGGTGACCGCCGTGTTGCGGGTGGGTCGCGGTCCGCGCCCGGGGGGTGGTGGGGGCCGCCCGGTGGTGGGACGGTGTCCGCTGGATCGGCGCGGCGGGCGCGCCGGGGACGGGGTGCGGGCCGTGGGCAGACGACTGGTGGGCGTGGCGGTGGCCGGGGCGCTGGTGCTCGGTGGCGGGGTGGCGCTGGCCGCGCCCGCCTCGGCGGCGCCGGTGGTGCGGACGGCGGACGCGCCGGCGGCGGGTGCGGGCAGCGCGGCGGGTACGCCGGCGGAGGGCGCCCGACAGGTGCGGGTGGTGGCCGGGGCGCACCGGATCTCGGACCTGGCCGGCTCCAAGTCCAAGTCGAAGAGCAAGAAGAAGAAGGGCTTCTTCGCCGGGGTGATCGGCAAGGTCATCGGCTTCCTCGTGGTGCTCCTGCTGGTCGCCGTGCTGGTGGTCCTGGTGGTGCGGCTCAGGCGCCGGGACGGCCGGTCCTAGGGCCTCCCCGGGCCGGCGCCCCCCGGGGCCCGTCCGGGCTCAGGCCGGGACGGGCGGGGCGGCGGCGGGCTCGCTGATCCGGTCCGGCCGGGTGTACACGTTCGCGCTCTCCCCGCGCAGGAAGCCGACCAGCGTGAGGCCCAGCTCCTCGGCCAGGTCCACCGCGAGCGAGGACGGGGCCGAGACGGCCGCCAGCAGCGGCACGCCCGCCAGCGCGGCCTTCTGGGTCAGTTCGAACGAGGCCCGGCCGCTGACCAGCAGGACGTGCCCGGTCAGCGGCAGCCGGCCCTCGCGCAGGGCCCAGCCGACCACCTTGTCCACCGCGTTGTGCCGTCCGACGTCCTCGCGGGCGCAGAGCAGCTCCCCGGTGGCGGCGTCGAACAGGCCGGCCGCGTGCAGGCCGCCGGTGGACTCGAAGGTGCGCTGGGCGGCCCGCAGCCGGTCCGGCAGGCCGTACAGCAGGGACGGCGGGACGGTCAGCGGGTCCTCGCCGACGGGGTGGCGGACGTGGGTGCGCACCGCGTCCACGGTGTCCCGGCCGCAGAGGCCGCAGGCGCTGGTGGTGAGCAGGTTGCGGTGCGCGGAGAGCGGCAGGGGGCGGGCCGCGCCGCGCAGGGTGGCGTCGACGACGTTGTACGTGTTGGCGCCGGCCTCGTCCGTCCCGGCGCAGTAGCGCAGCGCGGCGAGCTCGTCCGCGGCGTGCACCAGCCCCTCGCCGACCAGGAACCCGGCCACCAGGTCGAAGTCCTGCCCGGGGGTGCGCATGGTGACGGTCAGCGGTTCGCCGCCGAGCCTGATCTCCAGCGGTTCCTCCGCCGCCAGGGCGTCCGGCCGCACTCCGCGCCCGTCCCCCCGCAGCCGCACCACGCGCCGCCTCGCCGTCGCCCGCGTCATCGCCCCGCCACCTCCGTACGTGTCCCGTGACCACCAGCCTGCGGCATGGCGGCGGCCGCCGGCCAACGGCCCCGTCCCGGCCCGGCGTGCGGCGCGGGACGGGGCGGCGGAAAATCCGAATGGCGAGCAGCTGTTGTCATATTCCCATTCACCTGATGTGATGGTGTATATGGATATGCACAGTGCTGTGGCCCCCGACGCTCCGCTGGTCCAGGTCGGCAAGGCCGACGTCAGTGCGGAGGACGTGCTGGCCGTCGCCCGGGGCAACGCCCGGGTCGAGATCGGCCCCGACGCCCTGGCCGAGATGGCGACCGCCCGGGCCCGGATCGACGCCCTCGCGGCCGAGCCGCGCCCCGTCTACGGCGTGTCGACCGGATTCGGCGCGCTCGCCGTCCGGCACATCAGCCCCGAACTGCGTGCGCAGCTGCAGCGCTCGCTGGTGCGCTCGCACGCCGCCGGCATGGGCCCCGCGGTCGAGCGCGAGGTCGTCCGGGCGCTGATGTTCCTGCGGATGAAGACGCTGGCCTCCGGCCGCACCGGGGTCCGCCCGCTGGTCGCGCAGACCATGGCCGCCCTGCTCAACGCGGGCATCACCCCGGTGGTCCGGGAGTTCGGCTCGCTCGGCTGCTCCGGTGACCTCGCGCCGCTGTCGCACTGCGCGCTGGCCCTGATGGGCGAGGGCGTGGCCACCGGCCCGGACGGCGTGGAGAAGCCCGCCGGCGAGCTGCTCGCCGCCGCCGGCATCGAGCCGGTCGAGCTGCTGGAGAAGGAGGGCCTGGCCCTCATCAACGGCACCGACGGCATGCTCGGCATGCTCGTGATGGCGATCGCCGACCTCCAGCGCCTGTTCACCACCGCCGACATCACCGCCGCGATGACCCTGGAGGCGCTGCTCGGCTCCGACAAGGTGCTCGCCCCCGAGCTGCACGCGCCGATCCGCCCGCACCCGGGCCAGGCGCTGAGCGCCGCCAACATGCTGGCCGTCCTCAAGGACTCCGGCCTCACCGGCCACCACCAGGACGACGCGCCGCGCGTCCAGGACGCCTACTCGATCCGCTGCGCCCCGCAGGTGGCCGGCGCCGGCCGCGACACCCTGGCGCACGCCCAGCTCGTCGCCTCCCGCGAACTGGCCGCCTCGGTCGACAACCCGGTGGTGCTGCCGGACGGCCGGGTCGAGTCCAACGGCAACTTCCACGGCGCCCCGGTGGCGTACGTGCTGGACTTCCTGGCCATCGCCGCCGCCGACCTCGGGTCGATCTCCGAGCGCCGCACCGACCGACTGCTCGACAAGGCCCGCTCGCACGGCCTGCCGGCCTTCCTGGCCGACGACCCGGGCGTGGACTCCGGCCTGATGATCGCGCAGTACACCCAGGCGGCACTGGTCAGCGAGAACAAGCGGCTCGCCGTCCCGGCCTCGGTCGACTCGATCCCGTCCTCCGCGATGCAGGAGGACCACGTGTCGATGGGCTGGTCGGCCGCCCGCAAGCTGCGCCAGGCCGTCGACAACCTCGGCCGGATCCTCGCCGTGGAACTCACCGCGGCCGCCCGGGCGCTGGAGATCCGTCAGCAGGCCGACGAGTCGGGCCGCGTCGCCCCGGCCACCGCGGCCGCCATGGCCGCCGCCCGGGAGGCGGGCGTCGGCGGCGCCGGCCGCGACCGCTTCCTCTCGCCGGACCTGGAGGCCGCCGCCGCGCTGGTCGCCTCCGGCGGGCTGGTCCGGGCGGTGGAGGGGGTCACCGGCCCGCTGGCCTGACCACCCGCCGGGGCGCTGAACAGGCCGACCGGCCCCGCCCCGTCAGTCCCAGTCGCTCCGCGGGGAGCGCCGCGCCTCGTCGCGGTGCTCCCGGCGGTCGGCGAAGGCAGCGGCGAAGTTGACCCCGACGATGCCCGCCCAGCTGACCAGGATCCCGACGAAGCCGCCGCCCGACGGGCTGCTCGCGATCCCGGTCAGCGGGATGCCGAGGACCAGCGAGATCACCGCGAGCCTGGTCCCCGGGCGGCCGGGCACCCGGCCCTGCCGGCGGGGGTGGTGGCGGTGGGCGGGCCCGTACTCGTCCATCCGCTCGTCCACCCGGCGGTCCAGACGGGCGTCCATCCGGGACTCCATCCGGCTCAGGAACGAGTCGACCAGCTCCGACTCGTACTCCTTGCCGAGTTCCTTGCGGGCCTGCAGGGTGGCGTCGAGGTCGCGGCGAAGTTCGTCCTGGCGAGTGTTCATACGGGCAAGCCTGCAATCCGCGGCGGAGCCGGGTCCATCCGTTCGCCGGGGAATCCGGGCGGGCTCAGGGGGAAATCAGGGTTACCCCGAGCCGCCGTCCACCCCTCGGGACGTCCCACGCGACGTTCCGCCGTACGAGACGTCTTTGCCAGGCGCGACGCGCTGCTGCACAGTCGTCGTCCGAACCGCTCGCACCCGGAGGTACCGCTGATGACCGCCATCGACGAGGCCGGCTCGGTCGGCCCCTCCTCCCGGCTGCTCCAGCTGTTCGAGGGCCACCGGCTCACCCCGACCCAGCGGCGCATCGCGCACTCCCTGGTCCGGCACGCCACCGAGGCGCCGTTCCTCTCCAGCGTCGAGGTCGCCGAGCTGGCCGGGGTCAGCCAGCCCTCCGTCACCCGCTTCGCGGTCGCCCTCGGCTACGACGGCTACCCGGCGCTGCGCCGGCAGCTGCGCGAACTCGGCGCGGGCGAGGCCGTCGCCCCGGAGACCCCGGACGACGCGGTGCGCAACGAGCACCAGCAGGCGGTGCTCGCCGAGATCGCCCACCTGCGCCACCTCGCCGAACTGCTCGCCGACCCCGAGCCGATCATCCGGGCCGCCCGGCTGCTCGCCGCCTCGCGCCCGCTGCCGGTGCTCGGACTGCGGGCGGCCTCCGCGCAGGCGCGCGGCTTCGCCTACTTCGCCGCCAAGGTGCACCCCGACATCCGGCTGCTCGACGAGGGCGGCAGCATGCTCGCCGACCGGCTGGAGCAGGCGAGCGCCGCCGGCGCCACCGCGCTGCTCTGCTTCGCCCTGCCGCGCTACCCGCGGGAGCTGATGGACGCGCTGGCGGTGGCCCGCGAGTGCGGTCTGACGGTGCTGACCGTCGCGGACAGCGCCTTCGCGCCGGTCGCCAAGCTCTCCGACCTGATGCTGCCGGCCGCCGTCGGCACCGGGCTGGTCTTCGACACGGCGTGCGCGCCGATGATGCTCGGCCGGGTGCTGCTGCAGAGCATGTGCGACGAGATCCCGGGCGCGGAGGCCAGGCTGGAGGCCATCGAGCAGTCGGCGGCGGCGCGCGGCCTGTTCCTGGAGTAGGCGCGACCCCGCCCGGGCGCCGGCTCCGCCCGGTGGGCGCGCCCGCAGTGGGCCGGATCGTGAGTAGTCGTCACGAACCCGGGCATCCCCTACTGCAGGGGGTGCCGCCCATGCGCGTGATCCACGAGATGAAGTTCGTCGCCCGCCTGGCCTCGGGGGCCGACGAATGGTCCTGCCCCACCTGCGGACGCCGCGTCACCCTGCGGCGCCTGCCCGATCCCGAACTGACCGTCCTCGATCCGGGAGACGACTCCGCCGTCCACGTCGGCGTCATCGAGCCGGACGCCCGGGCCGCCGCGGAGGCGGTCGAGAAGTACGGCCTGGGCCCGGTGCAGAACATCCCCCGCCCGCCGTCCCCGCCCGCGCCCGACGCCGACGACCGCCGCTGGCTCGCCGAGATCGGCATCGACTGGGACGGCGGCGCGGCCGCCTGAGGCCCGCCCGGCAGGCCCGTTCCGACGTGTCGGGACGGGCGCTTCGGCGTGCCTGGGGGCCGGTGCGGGCCGGGGCTGATCGGATTGCCCAGGGGTCTGGTCGAGGACTGAATGTTTGGATATATTCAGTCGAACCAAGTCTGAATGAAATCATCCGCAGGGAGGCCAGGACATGGTGCAGCAGCAGGTGAGCGGTCCGCGCGAGGTGCGTGCGGCACGCGGTACGGGGCTGACGGCGCAGGGGTGGCAGCAGGAGGCTGCCCTGCGGATGCTGATGAACAACCTCGACCCCGAGGTCGCCGAGCACCCCTCCAAGCTGGTGGTGTACGGCGGCACCGGCAAGGCGGCCCGGGACTGGCGCTCCTTCGACGCCATGGTCCGGACCCTGGAGACCCTCAAGCAGGACGAGACCATGCTGGTCCAGTCCGGCCGCCCGGTCGGCGTCATGCAGACCCACGAGTGGGCGCCGCGGGTGCTCATCGCCAACTCCAACCTGGTCGGCGACTGGGCCAACTGGGAGGAGTTCCGCCGCCTGGAGAGCCTCGGGCTCACCATGTACGGCCAGATGACCGCCGGCTCCTGGATCTACATCGGCACCCAGGGCATCCTGCAGGGCACCTACGAGACCTTCGCGGCCGTCGCCAACAAGCGCTTCGGCGGCACCCTCGAGGGCACCATCACCCTCACCGCCGGCCTCGGCGGCATGGGCGGCGCCCAGCCGCTGGCCGTCACCATGAACGGCGGCGTGGCGATCTGCATCGACTGCGACCCGTCCCGGATCTCCCGCCGGATCGAGCACCGCTACCTGGACGTCGAGGCCAAGAACCTCTCCCACGCCCTGGAGCTCGCCACCGCCGCCCGCGACAAGCGCCAGCCGCTCTCCATCGGCCTGCTGGGCAACGCCGCCGAGCTGTTCCCGCAGCTGCTCGCGATGGACGCGCCGATCGACATCGTCACCGACCAGACCAGCGCGCACGACCCGCTGAGCTACCTGCCGGTGGGCGTCGACTTCGACGACATGGCGACCTACGCGGCCGAGAAGCCCGCCGAGTTCACCACCCGCTCGCGCGAGTCGATGGCCAGGCACGTCGAGGCCATGGTCGGCTTCCAGGACCGCGGCGCCGAGGTCTTCGACTACGGCAACTCGATCCGCGGCGAGGCCCAGCTGGCCGGCTACGACCGGGCGTTCGCCTTCCCCGGCTTCGTCCCCGCGTACATCCGCCCGCTGTTCTGCGAGGGCAAGGGCCCGTTCCGCTGGGCGGCGCTGTCCGGCGACCCGCAGGACATCCACAAGACCGACAAGGCCGTCCTCGACCTCTTCCCGGAGAACGAGTCGCTCGCCCGCTGGATCAAGATGGCCCAGGAGAAGGTGCACTTCCAGGGCCTGCCGGCGCGCATCTGCTGGCTCGGCTACGGCGAGCGCGACAAGGCCGGCGAGCGCTTCAACGACATGGTCGCCTCCGGCGAGCTGTCCGCACCGCTCGTGATCGGCCGCGACCACCTGGACTGCGGCTCGGTCGCCTCCCCGTACCGCGAGACCGAGGCGATGCTGGACGGCTCCGACGCCATCGCCGACTGGCCGCTGCTCAACGCCATGGTCAACGTGGCCTCCGGCGCGTCCTGGGTCTCCATCCACCACGGCGGCGGCGTCGGCATCGGCCGCTCGATCCACGCCGGTCAGGTCACCGTCGCCGACGGCACCGCGCTGGCCGGCGAGAAGATCCGCCGGGTGCTCACCAACGACCCGGGCATGGGCGTCATCCGGCACGTCGACGCCGGCTACGACCGGGCCGTCGAGGTCGCCGACGAGCGCGGCGTGCGCGTCCCGATGGGCGAGCTGTGAGCGAGCGGAGCCTGAAGAGCCGCGCGGTGCGCGACACGGGTGCCGGGCGCGGCGAGGCGGTCGCGTGACGTCCTCCTTCGAAGAGATGTGGGCGGAGCTGCTCCCCGTGGGCCGCTCCGCCGCCTCCGGCGGCTACCGCCGCTTCGCCTGGAACTCCGCCGACGCCGAGTGCCGCGCCTGGTTCGAACAGCAGGCCCGTGACCGCGGCCTGACCTACGAGCTGGACCGCAACGGCAACCAGTGGGCCTGGCTGGGCGATCCGGCCGCGGGCGGGGCGGTCGTCACCGGCTCGCACCTGGACTCCGTCCCGGACGGCGGCGCCTTCGACGGCCCGCTCGGCGTGGTCTCCTCCTTCGCCGCGCTGGACGAGCTGCGCGGCCGGGGAGCGGAGCTCGACCGGCCGCTGGCGATCGTCAACTTCGGTGACGAGGAGGGCGCCCGGTTCGGCGTGGCCTGCATCGGCTCCCGGCTCTCCGCCGGCGTGCTCTCCCGCGAGCAGGCGTACGAGCTGCGCGACGCCGACGGCGTCCGGCTGCCCGACGCGATGGAGCGGGCCGGCTACGACCCGACCGCGCTCGGCGCGGACGACGACCGGCTGGCCCGGATCGGCGCCTTCGTCGAACTCCACGTTGAGCAGGGCCGCCTCCTCACCGAGGAGCAGCCGGTCGGCGTGGCCAGCGCGATCTGGCCGCACGGCCGCTGGCGGTTCGACTTCCACGGCGAGGCCAACCACGCCGGCACCACCCGGATCGAGGACCGCCGCGACCCGATGCTGACGTACGCCAACACCGTGCTCTCCGCCCGCAAGAAGGCGCGGCTGGCGGGTGCCCTGGCCACCTTCGGCAAGGTCGCGGTCGAGCCCAACGGCACCAACGCGATCGCCTCGCTGGTGCGCGGCTGGCTGGACTCCCGGGCCGCCGACGAGCGCACCCTGGCCGCGCTGGTCGACGAGATCGAGCAGGCCGCCGCCGAGCGCGGCGAGCGCGACGGCGTCCGGGTCGAGCTGACCCGGGAGTCCTACACCCCGGTGGTGGACTTCGACGGCCCGCTGCGCGACCGGCTCGCCAAGCTGCTGGACGCCCCGGTGCTGCCCACCGGGGCGGGACACGACGCCGGGATCCTGGCGTCGGCGATCCCGACCGCCATGCTGTTCGTGCGCAACCCCACCGGGGTGTCGCACTCCCCGGCCGAGCACGCCGAGGAGGCGGACTGCCTGGCCGGCGTCACCGCCCTCGCCGACGTACTGGAGGACCTGGCGTGTCAGTGACCTACTGGGCGCAGTACGCCTGGCTGCCCCACCCGAACGGTCCGGTGGTCGAGCGGGACGTGCTGATCGCCGTCGGCCCCGACGGCCGGACCACTGCGGTGACGCCGGAGAGCGGGCCCTGCCCGCCCGGCGCCGTCCGCCTCGACGGGCTGCTGCTGCCCGGCCAGGCGAACGCCCACTCGCACGCCTTCCACCGGGCGCTGCGCGGCCACGTCCAGGTCGGCTCCGGCACGTTCTGGACCTGGCGCGACACCATGTACCGGTTCGCCGGGGCGCTCGACCCGGACCGCTACCTGGCGCTCGCCACCGCCGTCTACGCCGAGATGGCGCTGGCCGGGATCACCGCCGTCGGCGAGTTCCACTACCTGCACCACGCGCCCGGCGGCGCCCGGTACGACGACCCCAACGCGATGGGCGAGGCGCTGATCGAGGCCGCCGCGCGGGCCGGCATCCGGATCACCCTGCTCGACACCTGCTACCTGTCCGCGGGCTTCGGCGCCGAGCCGACCAAGCCCCAGCAGCGGTTCAGCGACGGCGACGCCGACGCCTGGGCCGAGCGGGCGGACGCGCTCAAGCCCCGCGAGCACGCCCGGATCGGCGCCGCCATCCACTCGGTGCGGGCCGTGCCGGCCGAGCAGCTGGGCACCGTCGCGCAGTGGGCGGCGGCGCGCAAGGCGCCGCTGCACGTCCACCTGTCCGAGCAGACCGCCGAGAACGAGGCCTGCCTCGCCGCGCACGGCGTCACCCCGACCCGGCTGCTGGCGGACCACGGCGCGCTCGGCCCGCGGACCTCGGCGGTGCACGCCACCCACCTCACCGACGAGGACGTCCGGCTCCTCACCGACACGTCCACCACCATCTGCATGTGCCCCACCACCGAGCGGGACCTCGCGGACGGCATCGGCCCGGCCCGCCGGCTGGCCTCGGCGGGCTGCCCGGTCACCCTGGGCAGTGACAGCCACGCCGTCATCGACCCGTTCGAGGAGGCCCGCGCCCTGGAGCTGGACGAGCGGCTGCGCACCCGCACCCGCGGGCACTGGACGGCCGCCGCCCTGCTGCGGGCCGGCACCGAGGACGGGCACGCCTCGCTCGGCTGGCCGGAGGCCGGCCGGGTCGAGGCCGGCGCCCTGGCCGACTTCACCGTGATCGCGCTGGACTCGGTGCGCACCGCAGGGCCGCCGCCCCGGCTGGGCGCCGAGACGGCCGTCTTCGCGGCCTCCGCCGCCGACGTGCGGCACGTGGTGGTCGGCGGCCGGCAGGTCGTCCGGGACGGCGTGCACCAGCTGGTCGCGGACGTGCCGGGCGCCCTGGGCGCCGCCATCGGCGCGCTGAGCTGCTGATCCGTATCCCCAACCCCGTTCGGAAGGCGTTGTCTTGAGCACCTTGATCACCGGCATCGGCAGCCTGGTCACCAACGACCCCGGGTCCGGCACCGGGCCGCTCGGCCTGCTCACCGACGCGGCCGTGGTGCTGGACGGCGCCACCGTCGCCTGGGTCGGCCCGGCGGCCCAGGCACCGGCCGCCGACGAGCGGTTCGACGCGGCCGGGCGGGCGCTGCTGCCCGGCTTCGTCGACTCGCACGCGCACCTGGTGTTCGCGGGCGACCGCACCGCCGAGTTCAACGCCCGGATGTCCGGGCAGTCGTACAGCGCGGGCGGCATCCGCACCACGGTGGCGGCCACCCGGGCCGCGAGCGACGCCGAACTCGACGCCAACCTGGCCCGGTTCGTCCGGGAGGCGCTGCGGCAGGGCACCACGACCATCGAGTGCAAGTCCGGCTACGGGCTGACCGTCGAGGACGAGGCCCGGGCGCTGCGGATCGCCGCGCAGTACACCCCGGAGACCACCTACCTGGGCGCGCACGTGGTCGCGCCCGAGTACGCCGACGACCCGGCCGGGTACGTCGACCTGGTCACCGGCGAGATGCTGGACGCCTGTGCGCCGCACGCCCGCTGGGTGGACGTGTTCTGCGAGAAGGGCGCCTTCGACGGCGACCAGGCACGGGCCGTGCTGACCGCGGGCATCGAGCGCGGCCTCACCCCCCGGGTGCACGCCAACCAGCTCTCCCACGGCCCCGGCGTGCAGCTCGCCGTCGAGCTGGGTGCCGCCTCGGCGGACCACTGCACCCACCTGACGGACGAGGACGTGGCGGCCCTGGCCGGCTCGGGGACGGTGGCGACGCTGCTTCCGGGCGCCGAGTTCTCCACCCGCGCCGAGTACCCGAGCGGCCGGCGGCTGCTCGACGCGGGCGCCGTGGTGGCGCTCTCCACGGACTGCAACCCGGGCTCCAGCTTCACGAGTTCGATGGCGTTCTGCATCGCGGTCGCGGTGCGCGAGATGGGCATGACGCCGGACGAGGCGGTCTGGGCGGCCACGGCCGGCGGTGCGCACGCGCTGCGGCGCACCGACGTCGGGTCGGTCACCGTCGGTGCGCGCGCCGACCTGCTGCTGCTGGACGCCCCCTCGCACGTCCACCTGGCCTACCGGCCGGGCGTGCCGCTGACGGCGGCGGTCTGGCGGTCGGGCGTGCGGGAGGTCTGAGCACCGCACGGGGGAGCCCCCGCGCCGCCGGGGTGGCCGGCGCGGGGGCTCCGTCACGCCCGGGGCCGGTCAGCCGCGGGCGAGCCCCAGCGAGCGCCTCAGGAACTCCACCTGGTGGTGGTGGATGTTCTCCGCCACCGACTCGTCGCTCGGGGTGTGGGTGGTGCCGCAGAGCGGGAGGACCTCGTGCGGGCGGCCGGCGGCGAGCAGGGCGCCGGACAGCCGCAGGGCGTGGACGGGCAGGACGTTGTCGTCGGCGAGGCCCTGCACCAGCAGCAGCGGGCGGACCAGCCGCGGCGCGTCGGCGATCAGCGAGCAGGCGTCGTAGTGCTCGGGGTGCTCGGCGGGGTGGCCGAGGAAGCGCTCCTGCCAGTGGGTGTCGTACAGCCGCTGGTCGGTGGGCGGCGCGCCGGCGACGGCCGCGTGGAAGACGTCCGGGCGGCGCAGCACGGCGAGCGCCGCGAGGTAGCCGCCGTAGGACCAGCCGCGGATGCCGACCCGGTCGAGGTCGAGCAGGCCGGGCCGCAGCCGGGCGGCCTGCCGCAGGCCGTCGACCTGGTCCTCCAGGGCGGGGCCGGCCTTGTCGCCCCGGACGCTCTTCTCCCAGTGCGGGCCGCGCCCCGGGGTGCCGCGGCCGTCGATGACCAGCACCGCGAAGCCCTGGTCGGCGTACCACTGCGCGAGCAGGTCGTACCACTGGCCGCCGGTGTCGACGATCTGCTGGGCGGGCCCGCCGTACGGGGCGAGCAGGACGGGCAGCGGCCCCGCACCGGCCCGGTGGCCGGTGGGCAGGTACAGCGCGGCGCGCAGGTCGCGCGGGCCGAGGCGGAGCAGCTCGGGCCGGGCGGTGAGCACCGGCGGCTGCGCGTAGGAGGTGAGCGGGAAGGCCCGGCCGTCGCGGTGGACGGTGCCGAGGCCGGCGGGGTGGCCCGCCCGGCGGGTGGTGAGCACCAGAGTGCCGGCGCGCCGGGTGCCGGTGTGCAGCCCCGGGCCCTCGCTGAGCCGCCGGACGCCCTCGGCCGGGTGGTGGCTCCAGAGGTGGGTCTCGACGGGATCGTCCTGGGCGGTGAAGAGCACCTGCTCGCCGTCCGTCCCGAGCACCCGGGCCAGCTGCAGCCCGGGCGGGGTGACGGGCACGCCGTCGACGGTGAGGTGCCGGGTGCCGTCGACGTCGGCGGCGTCGACGAGTGCTCCGGAGGCGGTGCGCACCGGCAGGCCGGGGACGAGTTCGACCCAGTGCTCGTCGCGCCGTTCGGCGAGCAGCCGGGTGGTGCCGTCCGGTTCGACGGCGAGGGTGCGCAGGGTGCGCTGGTCACGGCTCTGGACGGCGGCGTACGGGCCGTGCGCGTCCCAGCCGGCGGCGGTGAGGTACTCGTGGGCCTCGCGGTCCCAGCGGACCTCGGTGCGGCCGCCGTCGACGCCGAGCAGCCAGAGCGAGACCTCCGCGTTGGCGGTGCCGGCCAGCGGGTAGCGGATCGCGCGCGGCGGCCGCTGCGGCTCGGCCGGGTCGGCGAGGAAGAGCCGGCCGACCGGGCGCGGGTCGACGCGGGCGACCAGCAGCGCGGTGCCGTCCGGGGACCACCAGTGGCCGCGGTCGCGGTGCATCGACTCGGCGGCGACGTGCTCGGCGACGCCGTACGTCACCTCCTCGGCCTCCGGTTCGGCGAGCGCCCGATCGGGTCCGCCGTCGAGGTCGGCCACCCGCAGGGCGCCGTCGCAGGAGTAGGCGATCCGGCGGCCGGTCGGGTCGATCCGCGGGTCGTACACCCCGGGGGCGGTCGGCACAGCGCGGACGGTGCCCGCGGCGGTGTCGGCGAGCCAGAGGGAGCCGCCGAGGGTGAAGGCGGCGAGCCGGCCGGTGGCGTCGGTGCTGAAGGCGGTGATGCCGGAGCCCGCGACGCGGGCGCGTTCGCGGCGGATCCGTTCGGCCTCGGGGAGCCCGCCGCCGCCCTCGCCGAGCGCGGCCGGGTCGGCGACCAGGCGTTCCGCGCCGGTGGCGGTGTCGAGCGCCCAGAGCCGGGCGACCGGGTCGGTGCCGCCCCGGCTGCGCAGGAACAGGACGGTGGTGCCGTCGGCGGTGATCAGGGGCTGGGTGGGCGCGCCCAGGGTGAGGCGCCGGGTGCGGGCGAGCTGGCGGGGGAGGGAGTCGGTCGGCATGGCGGGCACCATAGGCAGACCGGGCCCGCCGCGGTCGAGTGGATTTCCGGACCCGCCGGTCGGGCCGTGCGGGCGGGCCGCGGGAGGTGGGGGAAAACGGCCGGGGCCGGCGCGGATCTCAGGAATCCGCACCGGCCCCGGAGCGTGTGCCCGGTCGTCAGGACGTCAGTGGACGTCGCCCATGAGCTTGACGACCCTCTTGCGGTACAGCCACAGCGCGACACCGGCGAGTATCGCCATGGCGCCCTGCACCGCGAAGTACGAGGTGCTGCCGACCACGTCGTCGCCCAGCACGAGCTGGAAGATGGCGGCGACGCAGTCACCCGCGGTGACGGCGAGGAACCAGACGCCCATCATCTGGCTGGCGTACTTGGTGGGCGCCAGCTTGGTGGTGACGGACAGGCCGACGGGGGAGAGCGTGAGCTCACCGACGGTCTGGACCAGGTAGACCATGGCCAGCCAGAGCGGGGTGACCTTGGTGCCGCCGGTGGCGGCGGCCATCGCCAGCATCATGACGATGAAGGAGGCGCCGATCATCAGCAGGCCGAAGGCGAACTTCGTGGTGGTGCTGGGGTTCTTCGACCGGCGGGCCAGGGCGACCCAGAACCAGGCGAAGACCGGGGCCAGCGCCATGATGTACAGCGGGTTGAGCGACTGGAACCAGCTGGACGGGAAGTCGAACCCGAACAGCGTGGACGCGGTGTGGTCGTCCGCGAAGATGCTCAGCGTCGAGCCGGACTGGTCGTAGATCATCCAGAACACGGCGGCGGCGACGAAGAACCAGATGTAGCCGCTCATCCGGGACTGCTCGGTGGCGTCGAGGTCCTTGTCGCGCTTCACCTTGGCGAAGACGAAGACCGGGATCGCGATGCCCGCGATGGACAGCGGCCAGAGCACCCAGTCGATGGTGAAGGAGCCGCTCGCGACGAGCGCGCCGTAGATGACCGCGGCGATGCCCAGCCAGATGCCGGCCTTCGTGAAGATCGCGCGCTTCTCGGCCGCGGAGATCGGCGAGGCGACGACGTCGCTCTTGGGGCTCAGGTGGCGGGTGCCGAGCAGGAACTGGCCGAGGCCGAGGGCCATGCCGACGCCGGCCAGGGCGAAGCCGAGGTGCCAGCTGACGTTCTGGCCGATGGTGCCGATGACCAGCGGGGCCGCGAAGGCGCCGAGGTTGATGCCCATGTAGAAGACGGTGAAGCCACCGTCACGGCGCGGGTCGTTCGGGCCGTCGTACAGGTGGCCGACCATCGTGGAGATGTTGGCCTTGAGCAGGCCGGAGCCGATCGCGATCAGGGCGAGGCCGGCGAAGAACGAGCCGCTGAACGGCACGGCCAGCAGGAAGTGGCCGATCATGATGATCGTGCCGCCGACCGCCACGGTCTTGCGGGCGCCGAGGAAGCGGTCCGCGATCCAGCCGCCGGGGAGGGCGAGCAGGTAGACCATCGCCGTGTAGACGCTGTAGATGGCGGTGGCGACGGCCATCTTCATGCCGAGGCCGCCGTCCGCGATGGAGGCGGTCATGTAGAGCACCAGCAGGGCGCGCATGCCGTAGTAGCTGAAGCGCTCCCACATCTCGCTCATGAAGAGAGTGGCGAGACCTCGGGGGTGGCCGAGGAAGGTCTTGCCGCTGGGAGAGGCCGACGCGAGGTCGGCGTCCAGGGTCGTAGACGCCATGTGTAGGGGTTCCTTGCCTGACAGCGTCCGCCAAGGGGGGTGGCGGCGGACGTGGACGGAACCACTCTACGTGGCCATATTTGGAGTTATCGGATGACAAAAGCCACGAATTAGGTATGGGAATGGTAAAGCCTGCAGAAGATCTGCCCGGTCTATCCATGGTAGACGGGCACCTCTTCCTTCGGTTTCAAGATCCAAAGGTGAATTCTTCGCCGAACGGGCGGTTGGCAACGGTCTGTTGAGTGCTAGGAAGTCCTTGTATAACGATCACACTCTGTGAACTACCTCACAAGGCGGTCGGGCATACCCCGGCGGACTACCATCACCACATGACCTGTGTGCTGCTCGCCGAGGACGATCCGGCGATCTCCGAACCGCTCGCCCGGGCCCTGCGACGTGAGGGCTACGAGGTGCTCGTCCGCGAGGACGGTCCGACCGCACTCGCCGCCGGCCTGACCGAGGAGGTCGACCTCGTCGTCCTCGACCTCGGGCTGCCCGAGATGGACGGCCTGGAGGTCTGCCGCCGCCTGCGCGCCGACGGCAAGAGCTGCCCCGTTCTGGTGCTCACCGCCCGTGCGGACGAGGTCGACACCGTGGTCGGCCTGGACGCCGGCGCCGACGACTACGTCACCAAGCCCTTCCGCCTGGCCGAACTGCTCGCCCGGGTCCGGGCCCTGCTCCGACGCGGCAACGTCGACCAGCTCACCACCGGCGCGCACGGCGTCAAGATCGACATCGAGTCCCACCGGGCCTGGCTCGGGGAGGAGGAGCTCACCCTCTCCGCCAAGGAGTTCGAGCTGCTGCGCGTGCTCGTCCGGGACGCCGGCCGGGTGGTCACCCGCGAGGAGATCATGCGGCAGGTCTGGGACACCACCTGGTGGACCTCCACCAAGACCCTCGACATGCACATCTCCTGGCTCCGCAAGAAGCTCGGCGACGACGCGGCGAACCCGCGCTACATCGCCACCGTGCGCGGGGTGGGCTTCCGGTTCGAGAAGAATTAGCCCCGTACGGAGATCGCGGCCGGGCACCGGCCGGTGGAGCAGCACACCTCGGGGAGCGGCAGCGTGAAACGCCGGATGATCAACTCGCTGCTGGGCGTCGTCCTGGTGGTGGTCGTGGTGTTCTGCGTCCCGCTCGCCCTCGTCGAGAAGCGCACCATCGTCAACTCGGCCCAGGACCGGGTGGACGCGGCCGCCGTCCGGGTGCTCGCGCTCGTCGAGAACCGGCTGAACGCCGGCGAACCGGTCACCGGCCGGGCCTTCGACAACCAGGTCACCGAGGGCAGCTACGTCGAGGTGCAGATCCCCGGCCAGGAGGTCGTCTCCACCGGTGAGCGGCCGGCCGGGGACCACCTGCTGAAGGCCGTCGAGCGTGGCAACAGCGGCGAGGTCGTCACCGTCGAGCAGTCCCGCGAGGACGTCGACCACCAGATCGCCAACATGCTGCTGCTGCTCGGCGTGGTCGCCCTGCTGGCCGTCCAGGCCGCGGTGGCGCTCGCCGTCTGGCAGGCCAAGCGGCTCGCCCGCCCGCTCACCGACCTCGCCGAGACCGCCGAACGGCTCGGCTCGGGGGACCCGCGACCGCGCGACCGCCGCTACGGGGTGCCCGAGCTCGACCGGGTCGCCGAGGTGCTGGACACCAGCGCCGAACGGATCGCCCGGATGCTCACCGCCGAACGCCGGCTCGCCGCCGACGCCTCGCACCAGCTGCGCACCCCGCTCACCGCGCTCTCCATGCGGCTGGAGGAGATCACCGCCCTCGCCGAGGAGCCGGAGACCGTCAAGGAGGAGGCGACCATCGCCCTCCAGCAGGTCGAGCGGCTCACCGACGTCGTCCAGCGGCTGCTCACCACCCAGCGCGACCCGCGCAGCCCCACCGCCGTCGCCTTCGACCTGGACGAGGTGATCAAGCAGCAGGTGGAGGAGTGGGGCCCGTCGCTGCGCGAGACCGGCCGGGTGCTGTCCCTGGAGGGCCTGCACGGGGTCACCGCGGTCGGCACCCCGGGGACGGTCGCCCAGGTGCTGGCCACCCTGATCGAGAACTCGCTGATGCACGGCGCCGGGACGATCACCCTGCGGGTGCGGCCCTCCGGCACCTCGGTGGTGGTCGAGGTGCAGGACCAGGGCGCCGGCGTGCCGCCGGACCTCGGCAACCGGGTGTTCGAACGCGCGGTCAGCGGCCGCAACTCGACCGGCATCGGCCTCGCCGTCGCCCGCGACCTCGCGGAGGCGGACGGCGGCCGGCTCGAACTGCTCTCGCTGCGGCCGCCGGTGTTCGCGATCTTCCTCGGCCGCAGCCAGACGGACTGATCACCGGGGCGGGAGCCGCGGCCGTCAGCCGGGCATCATGCCGAGCTGGCGCATCAGGCCCATGACGTCCCACTGCCACCAGCCCTCGCAGATCATCCCCTGCTCGAAGCGGAAGGTCGTCGTGCCGCGGCCGGTGACGGACCGGCCGGTGTTCGTGGTGCCCATGAAGTCGGCCTTCTGGGTGGCGCGCCAGGTCCACCGGGTGGCGACCTCGTCGCCCTCGGCGATCTGGCTCTCCACGTCGAAGGTGAAGTCGAAGGCGGCGAGGTAGCCGCTGCAGCGCTCCTTGAAGGCCGCCCGGCCGACGGCGTCGCCCTCGCTGGCATAGTCGTGGTCGCGGTAGCCGGCGGTCATGCACTCGTCGATCACGCCGAGGTCGCCCGCGGCCAGCCCGTCGAGCACCCGGCCCGCGGTGGCCTTGTTGAACGCCGCGTCACGGACCACGTCGAGGTCGGTGAAGGTCGGCGGTGCGTCGCAGAGCGCGACCATCTCGCGGAAGATCCGGTCGGTCTCGGGCAGGCCCGAGTTCCTCATCGCCTCCTCGTACGAGGCGAACTCGACGATCTCCACGACGTGCTTGCTGTCGGCGCGGTCGGTGGCGACCACCGCGTGGCCGGCCGTCCGCCGGCCCCTGGTCTGCTCGGCCCAGCTGTCCATCAGCCGGTTGAGGTCGTCGAGCCTGTCGGTCCTGCAGTCGATGATCTGGACGAACGCCATGGCGATCCTCCCGGGGACCCCCCTCGGCCTCGATCGTCCGCCTGCCGCGCTCGCCCTCGGTCACCACTGTCCTCCGGCGGACGGCGGTCCGGCAAGCGGGGGGCCTACTCGGCCTTGGCGTACCGGATCTGCTCGGCGGCCAGCATCATCTCGGCCTGCTCGGCGAGCTCCTGCCCGCTGGCGGCGTCCGCCGGCTGCCCCGTCCCGGGCAGCTCCTTGAACACCCAGGTCCGGTAGGAGACGAAGCGGAAGACGGTGGCCACCGCGAGGCCGGCGACCTTGGCGCCCAGCTGCTCGTAGTGCGAGTCCAGGCCCAGCACGTACACCGAGAAGCCGAGCACGCCGGTCTCGATCAGCATGCCGATGCCGCTGTAGACCAGGAAGAGGGTGATCTCGCGCTTGCGCGAGGCGGCGTCGCGGTCGCGGTACAGCCAGTAGCGGTAGCCGAGGTAGTTGCTGGCGATGGCGACCAGGGTGGCCGCGATGTTGGACCGCAGCGAGGCCAGGTGCAGGCCGTTGATGCAGATCCAGAAGACGGCGAAGTTGACCACCACGCCACTCAGGCCGACCAGGCCGAACTTCACCACTTCGCCCGAGAGCCCGCGCAGTTTCTGCGCGAGCGAGGTGCTCGAAGCTGCGGTCGTCGCCATACCGGGCTGCCTCCATGTGCGTGCGGGTCGAGAGGGCGGATCGCGGCATCGCGGTCGTCCCTTGAGCCCTGCGTGCACGCACATGATCGGACCGCGTAGACCAGGACCTAGCCGTCCAGGCTACCCGCTTCCGCCGAACGGCTCAGCCGCGAGGGCGCCGGGTTGACATCTACGCGCGTCCGCTCCATGCCGCCCACCAGCGGCTCCACCACCCCCGACCGGCCCGGATATCCTGGCGGCGTGACTTCCCCGGGCAATGTGAATTTTCCAGTGGTGGGCATGATCGGCGGCGGGCAACTGGCCCGCATGGCACACCAGGCGGGCATCCCGCTCGGAGTCAGGTTCAAACTCCTCGCCGACACGCCCCAGGACTCCGCCGCGCAGGTGGTCTCCGACGTCGTCCTCGGTGACTACCGCGACCTCGACACGCTGCGCCGCTTCGCGGCCGGCTGCGACGTGGTGACCTTCGACCACGAGCACGTCCCCACCGAGCACCTGCGGGCCCTGGAGGCCGACGGCATCGCCGTCCGCCCCGGCCCGGACGCGCTCGTCAACGCCCAGGACAAGGGCGTCATGCGGGCCAGGCTCGACTCCATCGGCGTGCCCTGCCCCCGGCACCGGATCGTCGCCGACCCGGCCGACGTCACCGCGTTCGCCGCGGAGGGCGACGGCTACCCCGTCGTGCTGAAGACCGTCCGCGGCGGCTACGACGGCAAGGGCGTCTGGGTCGTCGACGGCGAGGAGGAGGCGGCCGCGCCGTTCCTCGCCGGCGTCGCCGTGCTGGCCGAGGAGAAGGTCGACTTCGTCCGCGAGCTCGCCGCCAACGTCGTGCGCTCGCCCAGCGGCCAGGCCGTCGCCTACCCGGTGGTGGAGAGCGTCCAGGAGGACGGCGTCTGCGCCGAGGTCACCGCCCCCGCGCCCGACCTCGACCCCGCCCTCTCCGACGAGGCCCAGCAGCTCGCCCTGCGGATCGCCGGCGAACTCGGCATCGTCGGCCACCTCGCCGTCGAGCTGTTCCAGACCCGGGACGGCCGGATCCTGGTCAACGAGCTCGCCATGCGCCCGCACAACTCCGGGCACTGGACCCAGGACGGCGCGGTCACCTCGCAGTTCGAGAACCACCTGCGGGCCGTCCTCGACCTCCCGCTCGGCGACCCGAGGCCGCGCGCCCGGTGGACCGTGATGGTCAACGTCCTGGGCGGCGACTACCCGGACATGTACCACGCCTTCCTGCACTGCATGGCCCGCGACCCCGGGCTGAAGATCCACATGTACGGGAAGGACGTGAAGCCCGGCCGCAAGGTCGGCCACGTCAACGTCTTCGGGGACGACCTCGACGACGTCCGCGAGCGAGCCCGCCACGCGGCCGCCTACCTGCGAGGAACGATCACCGAATGACATCCCCGGTTGTTGGCATCGTCATGGGCTCGGACTCCGACTGGCCCGTCATGGAGGCCGCCGCCCAGGCCCTCGACGAGTTCGAGATCCCCTACGAGGTCGACGTCGTCTCGGCGCACCGGATGCCGCGCGAGATGGTCGCCTACGGCGAGAACGCCCACCGGCGCGGCCTGAAGGCGATCATCGCGGGCGCCGGCGGCGCGGCCCACCTGCCCGGCATGCTCGCCTCCGTCACCCCGCTGCCGGTCATCGGCGTGCCGGTGCCGCTGCGCTACCTCGACGGCATGGACAGCCTGCTCTCCATCGTCCAGATGCCGGCCGGCGTGCCGGTCGCGACCGTCTCGGTGGCCGGCGCGCGCAACGCCGGCCTGCTCGCCGTGCGCATGCTCGCGGCCTTCGACCCCGAGCTGACCGAGCGGATGACCGAGTTCCAGGCCGAGCTGAACAACCAGGCCACCGAGAAGGGCAAGAAGCTCCGGGCCAAGGTGGCCGGATCCTCCTCCTTCGGCTTCGGCAAGTAGTCCGACCACCGGGGCGGGTGGGGTAGAACGGCTCACATGACTTCTGAGCCGGACTCCCCCGCCCCGCTGGACCGCGCCCGGGCCCTGCTGCGCACCGCCCCCGTGGTGGACGGCCACAACGACCTCCCGTGGGCCATGCGCGAACAGGCCGGGTACGACCTCGGCGCGCTCGACCTCGCCGCCGACCAGAGCGACCGCCTGCACACCGACCTCGCCCGCCTCGCGGAGGGCGGGGTCGGCGCCCAGTTCTGGTCCGTCTACGTGCCCACCCGGCTGGCCGGCGACCACGCGGTGAGCGCCACCCTGGAGCAGATCGACTTCGTCCACGCCCTGGTCGAGCGCTACCCCGACCGGCTCCGGCTCGCCCGCACCGCCGACGACATGGAGGCCGCCCGCGCCGAGGGCCGGATCGCCTCCCTGATGGGCGCCGAGGGCGGCCACTCCATCGACTGCTCGCTCGCCACCCTGCGGGCCCTCTACGAGCTCGGCGTGCGCTACCTGACGCTCACCCACAACGACAACACCCCGTGGGCGGACTCCGCGACCGACGAGCCGGCGGCCGGCGGCCTGACCCGCTTCGGCGAGGAGGTCGTCCGGGAGATGAACCGGCTCGGCATGCTCGTCGACCTCTCGCACGTCTCCGCCGACACCATGCGCGACGCCCTGCGGGTCACCGAGGCCCCGGTGGTGTTCTCGCACTCCTCCGCCCGCGCCGTCTGCGACCACCCGCGCAACGTCCCCGACGACGTGCTCGCCCAGCTGCCCGCCAACGGCGGCGTGGCGATGGCCACCTTCGTGCCCAAGTTCATCCTGCCCGCCGCCATCGAGTGGACCCTCGCCGCCGACGCCAACATGCGTGCCCACGGCTTCCACCCGCTCGACACCACGCCGGCCGCGATGGACCGTCAGCGCGCCTTCGAGGCCGACAACCCGCGGCCGGCCGCCACCGCGGCCACCGTCGCCGACCACCTCGACCACATGCGCGAGGTCGCCGGCATCGACCACATCGGCATCGGCGGGGACTTCGACGGCACCGCCTTCCTGCCCGAGGGCCTGGACTCGGTGGCCGGCTACCCCAACCTGGTCGCCGAGCTGCTGCGCCGCCGCTGGTCCGAGGGCGACCTCGCCAAGCTCACCTGGCACAACGCCGTCCGCGTGCTGCGCGACGCCGAGTCGGCCGCCGCCGGGCTGCGGGCGCGCCGCCGCCCGTCCATCGCCACCATCGCGCAGCTGGACGGCGCCGGGGACGGGGAGGCCTGACCCGACCGTCCGGCTCGACGGTGCCGACCCGCGCCGACCCGTGCTGACGGCGGCCGGGAATGGCCGGGGCCGCGGTGGCGCTGGCTCCGGTGAGTTCCCGGCTGCGAGGAGGCAGGACATGTACGGCGACCCGGAGACGGTCCGGAGGATCCTTACCGAGCTGGGTGACACCTGGGCCGTCGTGGGCCTCTCGTCCAACCGGCGGCGAGCGGCGTACGGCGTCGCCGAGGTGCTGCAGCGCTTCGGCAAGCGGATCGTGCCGGTGCACCCGAAGGCGGAGACGGTGCACGGCGAGCAGGGGTACGCCTCGCTCGCGGACGTCCCGTTCGAGGTCGACGTGGTGGACGTCTTCGTCCGCTCGGACCTCGCCGGCGGGGTCGCGGACGAGGCGGCCGCGATCGGCGCCGCGGCCGTCTGGTTCCAGCTCGGCGTGGTCGACGAGGCCGCGTACGAGCGGACGCGGGCGGCGGGGCTCGCGATGGTGATGGACAAGTGCCCCGCCATCGAGATCCCCCGCCTCGGCCTGGCCGGCCGGTTCGGCTAGCGCCCGTCCGGCGGACGCGGGCGGATCCCGGAGATCAGCGCGGCGGCCCGGGCGGCGGTGCGGACGGCGGCGGGGGAGGCGCCCGGTCGTGGTCCGCACCGCTCCCGTCCGGCGCCGGGCCGGCCCGCCGCGCGCGGTCCTCGTGACGGCTCCCGGGGACGGCGTTCCCGGGCGAGAGCTGAACGGCGAGCCGCCACAGGACGCCGAGCACCACGAGCCCGGCCACCAGGAAGAACGCGGCCAGCGCGACCCTGACGAGCCACTCGTCGGAGGTCACGAGGGAGGCCGAGGTGAACTCGACCGTGAGCCCCAGCGCGGCGTAGTACAGGAGTCGCACCATCGAGCCGGCGAAGGAGTGCAGGGGGTAGAGGAGGAGCACCAGCCTCGTCCTCGTCCGGAACGGGGTCGGTTCGCCCCGCGGCGCCTCGGCCTCCGGTGTCTGCAGGGCCCGGAGCTGGTCCTCCAGGTACCCGGCGGCCCAGGCCCGCGCCTGGGCGGCGTCCGCCCCCGGGGCGACGGCCGCGTAGGTGCTGAACCACTGGCCGAGGAAGCCGAGGTAGGCCTGCGCCTCGTCCAGCTGCTGCCGCCGCCTGGTCGCGGCGCTCCGCCGGGCGCGCCAGTCCCGCAACCAGAGCCCCGCGGCGCCGAGGAGCGCGGCCACGACGGCCGGGAGCGCCGACGTCACCACGTCGTGGACGACGCTCGACGCGTCCGCTGCGGCCATGCCCTCACCTCATCCGGCCCGCTCCGGTGACGGTGGAGCCGACGCCCGGTGCGACGAGCATCCGGCGCGCCGGGCGGCGGTGCCAACGAGGATGAGCCATCCGGCCGCCCCCGCGACCGGCGGTGGGGGCGCCGTCAGCTGGGGCGGCCGAGGGCGCGGTACGTCCAGCCCGCGGCGCGCCAGGCCTCGGCGTCCAGCACGTTGCGGCCGTCGAGCAGTCGCCGCTCGGCGACGACGGCGCCCAGCGCCGCCGGGTCCAGCTCGCGGAACTCGCTCCACTCGGTCAGGTGCAGGACGACGTGGGCGCCCTCGGCGGCCTCCAGGGCCGAGGAGGCGTAGGCGAGCGAGGGGAACATCTTGCGGGCGTTGTCCACGGCCTTGGGGTCGTAGACGGTGACCTGGGCGCCCTGGAGCTGGATCTGGGCGGCGACGTTGAGCGCGGGGGAGTCCCGGATGTCGTCCGAGTTGGGCTTGAACGCGGCGCCCAGGACGGCCACCCGGCGGCCCAGGAAGCCGCCGTCGCACTGCTCGCGGGCCAGTTCGACCATCCGGGAGCGGCGGCGCATGTTGATCGAGTCGACCTCGCGCAGGAAGGTCAGCGCCTGGTCGGCGCCGAGCTCGCCGGCCCGGGCCATGAAGGCGCGGATGTCCTTGGGCAGGCAGCCGCCGCCGAAGCCGAGGCCGGAGTTGAGGAACTTGCCGCCGATCCGCTCGTCGTGGGCGAGGGCCTTGCTGAGCTGGGTGACGTCCGCGCCGGCCGCCTCGCAGACCTCGGCCATCGCGTTGATGAAGGAGATCTTGGTGGCCAGGAAGGAGTTGGCGGCGGCCTTGACCAGTTCGGCGGTCGCGTAGTCGGTGACCATGAACGGCACCCCGGCCGCGATCGGCTCGGCGTACACCTCGCGCAGCAGCCGCTCGGCGTTCTCGCTGTGGGCGCCGACGACGATCCGGTCCGGCCGCAGGGTGTCCCGGACGGCGAAGCCCTCGCGCAGGAACTCCGGGTTCCAGGCGAGTTCGGCGCCCGCGCCGACCGGAGCCAGGGCGGCCAGCCGCTCGGCCAGCCGGCTCGCCGAGCCGACCGGCACGGTGGACTTGCCGACCACCAGGACCGGGCGGGTCAGGTACGGCGCGAGGTCGTCGATGGCGGTGTCCACGTAGGACATGTCGGCCGCGAACTCGCCCTTGCGCTGGGGGGTGTTGACGCAGATGAACTGCACGTCACCGAACTCGGCGGCCTCCTGGACGGAGCTGGTGAAGCGCAGCCGGCCGGTCGAGCCCTCGTGCCCGGCCACGTGCTTGAGCAGCAGCTCGGACAGGCCCGGCTCGTACATCGGCACCCGGCCGGCGGTCAGCGTGGCGATCTTGTCGGGGTCGATGTCCAGGCCCAGCACCTCGAAGCCGAACTCGGCCATCGCGGCGGCGTGCGTGGCGCCGAGGTAGCCGGTGCCGATCACGGAGATGCGGAGGGTCACGGGTTCCCCTTTGTGCGGACTCGACCTGTACGGGTGCACCTGATGCTATCCGCCCGCCGGAGTCGGCAGGGATCGCCCGGTCACGGGGAACGCTAGGCAGCCGCAGGTCGGAGCCCTAGGATCTCTACTGAACGGTAGTTAACCCGAATTGACTTCGACCACTGGCGAGGCGGGCAACATGGCGGGCGGCGCAGGCGCGGCTGACTTCGATCTCTTCCGTATCTCCGAGGAGCACGGGATGCTCCGTGAGGCGGTGCGTTCGCTGGCCGAGGCGAAGATCGCTCCGTTCGCGGCGGA